>CALXVA010000047.1 GCA_944391835.1 uncultured Clostridia bacterium
GGGGGAATTTTTACACCCATAGCTAGAAGCTTTTAGAACCCCCTGTAAAACAGGGGGTTTTCTTTAGCCAAAAAAATTGGACAAACTTTAATTAAACTTTTGTCCAATTTTAATATTTATATAGTTAATATAACAATCTTTTAATTAAAATACAAAGTAATTCTAAATCCAGCATCCTCAAAATACCAGTCATTATCATCTGTAGTTAACTCTCCAACTCTACCACCTGGATAGCCACCACCTTCATTATAAATTCCTGCCCTACTAGTGCAAGGGAACCCCATAGTAGTAGAATGGTCTTCACACGATTCAGTTGTCATTTCTCTTAAATTTCCTGCCATATCATTTATTTTGCATACTTCATCTTGACCTGTTCCTGTATTAGTTACATTTTCATTTATACTTTCTCCTTTTTTATTTGCATAATTCGTATGCCCTGCTTCTTGAATATATACCACTGCAGTATCCCAGGCATAGCTATTTATTAAGTCACTTTTTACACTGTTACTATCATAATACGTATTTATGGCAACTTTTGAAGCATTAAGTTCTGTAGCTTGTGTCCATAGTCTTCCTTTTGTAAATGACATACTTGTTTCTGAAAAACTTGTTGAAACTTTTGATGCTGATTTATATCCTCCTGTCCCTATTTTATAACTACTTCCACTTGCAAAACTTGCTTCGTACCTACCAATATAATAACCTCCGTTTTCCTTTACACTATCCACCCAAGCACCTAAATCATATGCTGTTGCATTTGTATCGCTGTGACGGTCAGAATTGTTAATTGTTCCAGCTCTGTAATATGATAATTCTGTCCAGCCTTCGCCTCCCTCTACTCCTGGCCACCATATTGCTCCTAGTGGTATAACTACCTCTTCTTTATAATTTTCTGCATTTTCATTTGTATATGCTGCTTGTTTTAATTCTGGTGTACCATTTGATGTGTTAAATGTATACCTTCCAAGAATTATTTCATTACTCATTGTTCCGTCATCTTTTTTAAATTGTCCTACTGGTATCCATACATATTGGCTTCCTTGTACATTTTTATCTGTTGATGCTGATACATCTTCTATTACTATCCCTTGTTGTACTGTTTTTCCACTATCTTCTGCAACTTTAAAGCCTTCTGGAATTGTTACTTTGTTTCCTTGCTCATCTGTTATTTCTGTTTTTTCTTCAAAAACATCTCCATTTTTTATTGCTTCTTCTACTTCGCTTTTTGCCACTTCTTCTATTGTTATTGCTTGTGATATTGTTTCTGATTTATTTCCTGCTATATCTTTTGTTAATACGTGCAAGTAATATGTTCCTACTGTTGTATTTTTTATTTCTATTTCTTCTGGGTTTTTTGTAAAATTTTTTGTGTAACTTGCTTCTTCTGTTCCTATGTTTCCACTTTCCAAGTTTATTACCCATTTGCTTCCCGCTACATTTACTCCGCTTTCATTATCTTTTAAGGTTACTGTTGCCGTTACACTTCCCTCTGTATCTGTACTTGTTCCACTTAAGCTTATTGTTGTGCCTTGTGGTGCTATATTATCTTCTATTGTTACATTTGCATAATCTTTACTTTCATTTGTTCCATCTGTTAATCTCGCATATACCGTATCTCCATACTTTAATCCTGTTATCGTCTCTCCACTGTTTGCATCTGTCCACTCATTTTCTTCTATTGTTTCTTCTGCTCCTACTATTTGATACTGTAATGTATACTCTGTTTCTTCTGTTCTTACTACTACTCTTGCTGTTCCATCTCCTTGCCATTCATAGTCGTCAAATGTTATTGTCCCTTTTATTTCATCATCTGGCTCTTCTGGTGTACTCCCTCCTCCACCTATTATATCATCATATTTATCTAATAAGCCATTCAATGATTCCTGCTCTTCTATTGTTGCCTGCTCTGTTAAATTCTTTGCCTGCATAGCCCTTTTTATTAATCCTTCTTCTCCAAATGCAAAATCTATTGTTATTGTTGCTAATATTATTAGTATTACTATTGTTATTATCAGTGCGATTAGTGTTATACCATTTTCTTCTTGGTTTATTTTTTCTTGTCCTTTCATTTTCATTTTGTTCCCTTGAATTAATTTTGGGCTTGTTTCTTTACTTTCTTTTGTTTTTCGCTCTTGCCTTTCCATTTTTTTCTCCTTTCTTTGTTCTTGTTTATGAGCTCTAAACTCTTTTCTTTATTCTTATTTTTTAGTTAAATCCTTTTATTGTCTTATTTTGTTTTTTCATACTTTTTATTTCACTATGTTTTACTTTTTACTAAATATTATTTTCTATACTCTATTTTTGATTTTACTTTGTTTTACTGTACTGCTTCTATTTTAAAGTCTTTTGCATTGCTTACATCTGCTGTTATTGTTGCATTTATCTTTACTGTCTCCCCTGGTTCCATCTTGCCTATTACTGGCTTTGTTGTTGTTATTTCTTCTCCATTTTCTCCTAGTATCGTTATTTTTACTATTTCGTTTTCGTGTGTTGTATTTCCTTTATTCGTTACATCTGCTAATAGTACTGTCTTTCCATTTTGCTCTGTATAATGTATGTTGCTTATTTCTAATTCTCCATACATTTTTGTACTATTAAATTCCTCTGATGTGTTTACTTTGGTTCCATCATTTAGCTCTGTTATATACTTCTCTTCGTTTGCTGTTTCGGTACTCTGACCTACTTCTCCTACTCTTTCCTCCTCCTTGTTTCCTTGTGCTAATACTACTATCAATATTACCGCTATTAACAATACTGCTACTAACAACACTATCCATCTTTTTTCATTGTTGCTCATTTTTCTTTTCCTCCTTTTAATTTTATATATTTATATTTTTTAAATTTAAAATCTTATTTAGTTTTATGCTTTACTTCCACTATCTTAAACGCACAAAAAGGACAGACTACATACCAGCTTTTAAACTGGTACATAATCCATCCTTTTTATTTATATTATTCTATTAAATTCTATTTCTTTTACGATTGCTAATACCGCTGTTTTTTTATTTGCATTTGCTATTTTTGATGCACAGCAAATAAAGCCTAATTTATTAAAATTATACTCTCTCTCTCTCTCTCTCTCTTACAGCCTCAACGGTTTTAAGCATTTTTATTTTTCACTCCTTTGTGTTTTCTTCTTTTTTGCATTTATACTTACTAGTTTATTTGTATTTCTATATTATCCAGTATGTTAAACTATTTTTCTACTATCCTAGATAGTATATTTTTATTTTATGCTATTTATATTTGCTTTGCAAGTACTTTTTGTTTTTGTAATACATTTTTAATATTGTTGTAATATTTTTGTAATACTTTTCGGTAATACAATTTTATACATTTTTGTTTTAGTCATTACTTTTTGTTCGTCTTTTACATTTTTCAATATAAATATATAAGATGATGCCAAATTATAGCACCACCTTTTTACCAATTTGCTAAAAATATAATGTAATACGGAATCCATAATAATCTTCATATTCATACGGAGTGGTTCCTCCACGATAAGAAGGTCCATCATATGTGCTTCCATATTCTCCTCCTCTATCTACGCAACAAGATGTATAACCATTAACTACAAAACTATTATATTCTGTTGTCCACTCACTACAATTTGATGCCATATCATTTATTTTGCATACTTCATCTCCTGTTTTTCCCGTATTTGTTAACCTATCGTTTCTACTTAATTGATTAGCATAATTTGTATGCCCTGCTTCTTGTATGTATACTATTGCAGTATCCCACGCATAACTATTCATTAAATCACTTTTTACACTATTACTATCTTTATAAGTATTTATAGCTACCTTTGAGGCCTGTATTTGGTCAATACAATTCCATAAATTTCCTACTTTATATGTAAATTCTTGATAGCTTGTAGAAATTATTGATGCAGATTTACATTTTGAAAAGTCTATATCATAATCAAATTCGCTACTTGCTCCACTAGCATAACTTGCTTCATATCTTCCTATGTAATATCCTCCATTATTTCTTACACTATCTACCCATTTTCCCAATTCATAAGCTGTTGCATTTTTACCTTTAGTAGGGCTCTGTATACCTTCTCTATATGTTGGAATCTCAGTAAAATATGAATCTATTACTACTGTAGTTTCATAGTTTCTTGGTCGCATATTTGTATATGCTGCTTGTTTTAATTCTGGTGTACCATTTGATGTGTTAAATGTATACCTTCCAAGAATTATTTCATTACTCATTGTTCCGTCATCTTTTTTAAATTGTCCTACTGGTATCCATACATATTGGCTTCCTTGTACATTTTTATCTGTTGATGCTGATACATCTTCTATTACTATCCCTTGTTGTACTGTTTTTCCACTATCTTCTGCAACTTTAAAGCCTTCTGGAATTGTTACTTTGTTTCCTTGCTCATCTGTTATTTCTGTTTTTTCTTCAAAAACATCTCCATTTTTTATTGCTTCTTCTACTTCGCTTTTTGCCACTTCTTCTATTGTTATTGCTTGTGATATTGTTTCTGATTTATTTCCTGCTATATCTTTTGTTAATACGTGCAAGTAATATGTTCCTACTGTTGTATTTTTTATTTCTATTTCTTCTGGGTTTTTTGTAAAATTTTTTGTGTAACTTGCTTCTTCTGTTCCTATGTTTCCACTTTCCAAGTTTATTACCCATTTGCTTCCCGCTACATTTACTCCGCTTTCATTATCTTTTAAGGTTACTGTTGCCGTTACACTTCCCTCTGTATCTGTACTTGTTCCACTTAAGCTTATTGTTGTGCCTTGTGGTGCTATATTATCTTCTATTGTTACATTTGCATAATCTTTACTTTCATTTGTTCCATCTGTTAATCTCGCATATACCGTATCTCCATACTTTAATCCTGTTATCGTCTCTCCACTGTTTGCATCTGTCCACTCATTTTCTTCTATTGTTTCTTCTGCTCCTACTATTTGATACTGTAATGTATACTCTGTTTCTTCTGTTCTTACTACTACTCTTGCTGTTCCATCTCCTTGCCATTCATAGTCGTCAAATGTTATTGTCCCTTTTATTTCATCATCTGGCTCTTCTGGTGTACTCCCTCCTCCACCTATTATATCATCATATTTATCTAATAAGCCATTCAATGATTCCTGCTCTTCTATTGTTGCCTGCTCTGTTAAATTCTTTGCCTGCATAGCCCTTTTTATTAATCCTTCTTCTCCAAATGCAAAATCTATTGTTATTGTTGCTAATATTATTAGTATTACTATTGTTATTATCAGTGCGATTAGTGTTATACCATTTTCTTCTTGGTTTATTTTTTCTTGTCCTTTCATTTTCATTTTGTTCCCTTGAATTAATTTTGGGCTTGTTTCTTTACTTTCTTTTGTTTTTCGCTCTTGCCTTTCCATTTTTTTCTCCTTTCTTTGTTCTTGTTTATGAGCTCTAAACTCTTTTCTTTATTCTTATTTTTTAGTTAAATCCTTTTATTGTCTTATTTTGTTTTTTCATACTTTTTATTTCACTATGTTTTACTTTTTACTAAATATTATTTTCTATACTCTATTTTTGATTTTACTTTGTTTTACTGTACTGCTTCTATTTTAAAGTCTTTTGCATTGCTTACATCTGCTGTTATTGTTGCATTTATCTTTACTGTCTCCCCTGGTTCCATCTTGCCTATTACTGGCTTTGTTGTTGTTATTTCTTCTCCATTTTCTCCTAGTATCGTTATTTTTACTATTTCGTTTTCGTGTGTTGTATTTCCTTTATTCGTTACATCTGCTAATAGTACTGTCTTTCCATTTTGCTCTGTATAATGTATGTTGCTTATTTCTAATTCTCCATACATTTTTGTACTATTAAATTCCTCTGATGTGTTTACTTTGGTTCCATCATTTAGCTCTGTTATATACTTCTCTTCGTTTGCTGTTTCGGTACTCTGACCTACTTCTCCTACTCTTTCCTCCTCCTTGTTTCCTTGTGCTAATACTACTATCAATATTACCGCTATTAACAATACTGCTACTAACAACACTATCCATCTTTTTTCATTGTTGCTCATTTTTCTTTTCCTCCTTTTAATTTTATATATTTATATTTTTTAAATTTAAAATCTTATTTAGTTTTATGCTTTACTTCCACTATCTTAAACGCACAAAAAGGACAGACTACATACCAGCTTTTAAACTGGTACATAATCCATCCTTTTTATTTATATTATTCTATTAAATTCTATTTCTTTTACGATTGCTAATACCGCTGTTTTTTTATTTGCATTTGCTATTTTTGATGCACAGCAAATAAAGCCTAATTTATTAAAATTATACTCTCTCTCTCTCTCTCTCTCTTACAGCCTCAACGGTTTTAAGCATTTTTATTTTTCACTCCTTTTTTATCTATCGTTTTTTCCTCATGTAATTTATATTAGTTTTGCATAATTTTACATTATAATTTTATTTTACAATACATATATTTATTTTTCAACTATTTCTTATATTTGTAACATATTCTTAATATTTTTGTAACCTTTTTGTAATATATTTCTATTAAGTTAATAATTTCTTAAGGTTTTCTATCTTGCTTATTAAGATTTTTATGTTAGTATATATTTGTAAATTAAATTTCATTAAATAACACGTGTTAGTTATACACGTATTGAGAAAGGAAGGGATGTATTAAGCTATGCAAAATACAATTTTAAAATGTGAAAACTTGCATAAGAGCTTTAGAAAAAAAGAGATACTAAAAGATGTTTCTCTTGAAATTTGTAGTGGCGATATTTTAGGTTTTATTGGTCCTAATGGTGCTGGAAAAACTACTACAATTAAACTAATATTAGGACTTCAAAAAATAGGTAGTGGAAAGGTTATAATTAACGGATTTGACATTCAAAAGAATTTTGAAAAAGCAATAGCAAAAGTTGGCGCTATTATAGAAAATCCTGATTTATATATGTATATGTCTGGTTATGATAATCTTAAGCTCATTTCAAACTTATATCCAAATGTAGATGAGGCACGAATAAATGAAGTTATAAAATTAGTTGGATTGGAAAATAGAATTAATGATAAAGTATCTAAGTATTCTTTAGGTATGAGACAACGTTTAGGTGTAGCACAAGCTATACTTCACAAACCTAATTTACTTATTCTAGACGAACCAACAAACGGTTTGGACCCAGAGGGTATTAAAGATTTACGTGAACTTTTAGTAAAACTTGCTAAAAATGAGAATATGGGAATTTTAATTTCTAGCCATAACCTTGCAGAACTCGAAAGTTTTTGTAATAAAGTAAGTATTATAAAAAATGGAGTTATTGTAGAAACTAGCGATTTAGAGACAGTAAAAAAAGAAGCCTCTGAGGGTAATTATATAATTGAAGTAGACGATGCTAGAAAAGCCAGAATGACTATAGGAGATATATCTACAGCCATGGATAATACCCATATACAAGTTCATAGTGATAGAGAAAATATACCATTTATTATAAAGAAACTGGTACTTCAAGATGTTAAAATTTATGCTATTAAAGAGGATGTTATTAGCTTAGAGGACGCCTTCTTTAAAAAGACAGGAGGTAATGTAATTGATTAACTTAATTGGAAATGAATTAAAAAAGATTTTTAAGAAAAAGACAATATATATTTTACTTATTATTATTGTTGGATACATTATACTTTCCAACATCATGATAAAAGTTACAGATAATGGATTTCAATATTATTATTATGACGAAAGTGATATAGAATATATAGAAAGCTATTTGTCAGAACTAGACCCAAATAATCCATCAGAATATCCAGACTTTGCATCATTTAAACGTCAATTAGAGACTTTAACCCTTACCAAAAAGTATGGAAATAAAAGTTGGCAAGCTTATATAATAAATAACAAACTTCCTGGATATATTGACACAATGATAGAATATGAATATTCTAATGGAGTTACAGAAGAAGAATATAATGAAGCTAAAAACGCTTATGACGAAGCTTTAGAAAAATTAGATTCAGGCGATTGGAAGTACTTTGCAAATCAGGATTTAGAACTTGCAAATGCTTCTATTGAAGAGCAAAAGAAATTACTAGAAACTGCCGAAGATCAAGCAACCATCAATTCTATTAAACAAACTATTGCAAATTTAGAAACCGAAAAACAAGTAAATGAATGGCGACTAGAAAAGGATATTAGCTATGCACCTACATTTTTAAATAATGCAATAAATCAATATTATATGTATCAAACCTCTCTAAATGAATACATTAACAGAAATGTAAACGACTTAGCAGCTGATGAATTATCTTATTATCAAGATAATTTAGAAAATGCAAGTTTAAATAGATACTATGTAGAAAATAATATTTCACTAGATTCAAATAGTAGAAGCACATTCTTAAATCTATTTTCAAATTACGAACTATTTATACTTGTAGTAGGCATTGTAATAGCTGGTTCTATTGTTAGTGAAGAATTTAACAGAGGTACAATAAAACTTTTACTTGTAAAACCATATAGTAGAATAAAGATCTTACTTTCTAAATTTATTGTATGCCTTATAATATTAGTGCTTACAATTATATTTATATACGCATTCCAATTAGTAGCAGGAGGAATAATTAATGGATTTGATGGTATGACTACAGATGCTATAGTATATAACTTTGATACAAATAAAGTAGAGAGTATAAATATATTTGTATATGTAGGATTAATTGGACTTTGCAAATTACCAATGTACATATTATTAACAACACTTGCATTTACATGTAGTACAATATTTGCAAACACTGCACTAGCTGTATCTGTACCATTCTTAGGATATATTGCATCAAGCTTAATTAACCAGTTTGCATTAGCATACGATATAAAGCAAGTAATATACTTTGTAACACCTAACTGGGATTTAAGTTGTTACCTATTTGGAGGAGCACCCCTATTTGAAGGACTTACCCCAATTTTCTCAATAGCAATTTGCGTAATTTACTTAATTTTAATGCTTGTACTTGACTGCATTGTATTTAATAAAAGGGATATAAAGAATATTTAACCAACCGTGGACCAAAGGGACTACTGCCTTTTGTCCACGATTTTTCAGCAAAAGGGGACGGGCTTGTTTTGTAAAAGTCAAATTGTTTTTTCTTTTTAAATTTATATGTATTTTCTTTTTAGTCTTCGGCCCCCAACATCGTACAAACTGTACAAACAAATACTAACGTTTTGTTTTACAGTTTGTAAACTTGTCGGTCCCCACCTTAAGCACTCCGACTAAAAATAAAATACATATAAATTTACTATAAAAACGAAATAATATTTTTACAAAACAAGCCCGTCCCCTTTTGCTGAAAATTTTCTAATCTCTTACATACTCATTCATTGGTTTTACTAAATATTTAAGTTCATCCAATTTATCTGTTGATACATAGCCAGGTTTTCCATTTATTACATCAGGTATTCTATTTACTACTGTTGCACATGTAAGTTCAACTGTTGCTGGTCTAGATACAACTATTGTTGTGTTTGGCTCTCCCTCTATTGTCCACTCGTTTTTGTCATAGTCTTCTTTTGAATAAACTTTTCCTATACATTGTGATTCTATTGTTATTCCTTCCTTAGTTTCTGTTGTAACTACTGCACTCATACCTGTAGCCATTCCTGCTTTTACTGTCATTCCTAATGTTGATGATTCTATATCTTCTTTATATGTTTGTGGTACGCATTTTTGTTTTTGGCTTATTGGTGTTAATCCTAATTTTGAACATAACCAACCATTTACGTTCCACATATATGATGGTGAATATTCTCCAGAATTTATTATTTTTTGTCTTTCTTCATCACTAATTCTATCTACTGATGCTATTTTTTTGTCAAATTCATCTAAACTTAATCCTGCTCCGTGAGCCTCTGCTAAAGCTATACCATAATCTTCTACATTATATGATGAACTTCCTTTTATTTTAGTTATTTTTTGAGTAGAACCTGCTATTGCGCTTATTAACTCTCCCCAATAAATATCTTGATATCCACTTCCTGTAATAGTACATCCATTTTCTTTTGCTAATCTATCTATTTCGTTTGCAACTGTTGGGTTTGAATTAAATGGAAAAAATGCTTCCTCACAAGTAGATATTGCATTTAATCCAAGTTTTGCACATAGCATAAATGCATCTTTTATGTCATTTAATAAGCTCATTGTTGTTACAATTACAATATCTGGTTTTAACTCTTTTAATAAGCTCTCTGCATTTTTAGCATCTGTAACAGTTACTCCTCTTTTCTCTCCTCCAATTATCTCGCCAATATCTTTTCCAATAACTGCTGGGTTTACATCAAGTGCACCTACTATTTCTCCACCTTTTTCAAATACATAACGCATAGTATACACTGACATTTTGCCTGTTCCATATTGCACCACTCTAACTTTTCTATCCATATTTACCTACCTTCCTAGAGTACAAAACTCTATAAAATTTTATACCTAGATTATATCATTAAATTTTAAAATTTATACAAGTTTGTGTTAATTTTTTTTACAAAAGATTATGGGCTTGTTTTGTAAATTGTGCAATGATTTTACCTAATTTGCATTTTTGTATTATACTTGCTATAATATAGTACATAATACCGATTTGGTATTGTTCACACACAGATCGAAAGGAGTAGAATATGATATATTTTTACTATGCGGATGTATATAATGAGGAGGACAACTTGGTTCGGTCTCACTTTGGAACCGTCCAAATGCCTAGGCAAGTTCAGACTGTACAAGATGGTTCAGAATTGCTTTCCGATATTAAAAAACATATCATCTCAAAAATGAATGTCTCTCATCCAGAGCGATATCAAGTTATGATAAAAACTCTAAATCAACTCTAAAAGATTTTCCCAGGCAACAACTGTTGCCTGGGATTACTTTGTTATAATTAATTATATAATATTTGCAAAAAATTATTTAAACAGTCCTGTAATAAACTCCCAAATACCTTTAAAAATTCCAGTAACTATTGCAACTGCTATATCTACAATAGTTTTTAAAATCACATTACTTTCATAGAAATTTACAAGCCAATTGTGAGTTGGCGGAATAAACCATAATATTGCAAAAACTACAATAAGAATTCCTATTGTAATAAGTAAATCTCTAGTGTTTTCTTTTGTCCATTTATGTTTAATCTTATATCCTAAGCTTCTTAAATAATTCTCATAAGCATTTTGATACTCCTTATTTAGGTTGTCTTGCATTTTCTGCCTTTGCTTTAATTCTTCTGCTTGTAATTTTTTCTCATACTTTAATCTTCCTTTTTCATAGTTATAATTCGCATTCTGATTATTTGCATTGCTATTTGAATAATTAGCATAGTTGCCATTTTGATACTGCATATTTCCATTATATCCTTGAAAACCTTGTGTGCTTTGTCTTTCAAACTCTTCTTGTTCTCTCTTTGCCTCTAACTCTGCATTGTATGCTTTACGCTTTTCTTCGTTTCCTAGCACATCATAAGCTTCATTTATTTTTTTCATCATCGCTTCTGCTCTACTTTTGTTTGCTTCCTCTTGCAAGTCCGGATGATATTTTTTCGCTAACGTTTTATATGCTTTCTCTATTATCTCTGGTGAAGCATTTTCACTTACCTCTAAAATCTCATATAATGTTTTCTCTTTCATACTTTTCCCCATTTATATTTTTTACATTACTATGTTAGAGTAGACTTCTAAAAAAAGTATAAAAATATGGAATGGAGAGTACTTTAAGTTAGAAATTCTTAAATTATTTTATGGAAAGAGTTCATCTCTGATGGAAGGGTGCCATAAAATAATTCTAGAATTTCTACGAAAAAGTAGCTGGACCGACATATTTGAAATACTTTTTTTAGAAGTTTACTCTAATCTATAACCAAATTTAAAATATTTATAAAATATAAAACTATTATCTACTGACAATTATACCATTGATAATCAAAAAATAATAGTATTTTTTGATTATTTATGATATAATATTTTTGTTTATTATTCTATTAAAGAGGTGATATTTTTTGAAATTGACATCTAATGGAGAAACTTTAGCAGAGAGCAAAGTGCTTATATTATATATTTTAAATCATATAAAAGCTCCAATAACCAATAATGCTTTATATAAAATAGTACTTTCTGTATTAGAAATGAATTATTTTTATTTTCAACAATTTTTATTAGATTTAGTAAAAAGTGAGTTCGTAATTTCTTATTCTCAGGAAGAACAACAATTATTTTTTATTACAGAGAAAGGCAAAAGGACCTTAGAACTTACAGAAGATATAATTCC
>CALXVA010000048.1 GCA_944391835.1 uncultured Clostridia bacterium
AGATATAATGAGTGTGCCAAAAAGAAAATTTGATATGAAAGATTTATATAGATCAGACTTAATAGCTTCTATTGGAAAAGGTAGTAATACGAAAAATGTTAAAATGAGTTTTAAAAATAATGGTCAAGAGCATGTATATATTGATACTAATGGAAAACATTTTAAATTAACAGATATAGGTAGTATTCTATACGAAGAATGGGGAGGCATTAAATCAGATTTAACTATTTATCAATTAGAAAAAGAACAACAAAATGGAAAAATTTCAAAGGATTTAATTTGTACGAGAATTATTATTTCAGAAATGGAAAACCCTAAATATAGGAAAGCAGTTTTAGAAGAATTATTTAGTGACGATAATATTCATAAGTCAAATGTTGGTATATATATTGGTCAAATTCAAAAAAGAATACAGTCTAGTAATAAAGAATTGCCACATACAGAAACACAAACAACTAATGAATATACATATAGATTAGACGATGAATATGTTTTAGAATATGATGCTACAGAACTTTCAGCAGTAGTAGAAGCTATAAAACAATTTATAAACCAAGACAAAGAAGACAAAGCTGACAAAAAATCTTATAATAATTTTAATCATTATGATGAACCAAGTGGAAGGTAAAAGTTTGTTAAAAAGTATTTTTTTCGTCAAGTGAAAAGTTAAAAGCATTTTTTAATAAAAGAACGTACTTAAACAGTTGACAATATGTAAAAAATATGATAAAATAATCAAGCGTATGTAGGATACATACGCTTATAAAAATAGCAAAAATAATAAGCATAAAATCTGGAGGTGTATAAAATGGCTGCAAAAGGAGCAAGAGAACCAATAACTTTAGAGTGTACAGAATGTAAAAGAAGGAATTATATGACAGAAAAGAACAAGAGAAACAATACAGAAAGACTAGAAGTTGTTAAATATTGTAAATATTGCAAAAAACGTACTACACACAAAGAAACAAAATAGAAGAGACCTTTAAGGGGGAGTAATGAATGCCTAAAGAAGCAAATAAAAAGCAAGATAGTAAAAAGCAAAGCAAGGATAAAAAGCAATTTGGAAAAGATTTTAAGGCAGAACTTAAAAGAGTAATTTGGCCAACACCAAAACAATTATTCAATAATACAGTTGCTGTAATAACAGTTGTACTTATAACAGCTGCTATTGTATTTGTGTTAGATTTCGCATTTGAAAGTATGAATACATATGGAATCAACAGATTAAAAGATATGGTAGAAAGCCAAAATTCAGTAACTACTAATACTGTTGAAGAGAACGAAGTTAGCGACGAAACAAATACTTTAAATGAAATAAGCGACGATACTAATGAAATAACAAATAGTACTGATGAGACTTCAACAAATGAAGAGTAATCAGATAAAGAATGCAACTAGTGAAAATAAAAATAGCTTAGAATAAAATAAAGGAGGCCAAACTATGTCTCAAGATGAAAAAGAATTAGTGCCAAGATGGTATGTTATACACACTTATTCAGGTTATGAAAACAAAGTAAAAACTGACCTTGAAAAAACAATTAAGAACAGAGAATTGGAAGACTATTTCTTTAATATAATTGTTCCTATGGAAGAACAAATAGAAATTAAAGATGGAAAAAGAAAGACTAATTTAAAAAAGGTTTTTCCTGGTTATGTTTTAATAAAAATGATTGTAACTGAAAAAACATGGTACATAGTTAGAAATACAAGAGGTGTTACTGGCTTTGTTGGCTCTGGTACAGATCCTATTCCACTTACAGAAGATGAAATAAGAGCAATGGGATTTGAAATTACAGAAGTCAATGTAGATTATGAAGTTAATGATTCTGTAAAAGTATTAGATGGACCATTAACAGACTTTGTAGGAGTTGTAACAGAAATTAACAAAGAAAAACGTAAAGTTAAAGTATTAGTATCAATGTTTGGAAGAGAAACTCCAGTAGAGTTAGATTTTTCACAGGTACAAAAAATTGGTTAATAATCTATTTAGATTAATATACATATTTAAATTTGAAGGAGGTGCTTAAGATAATGGCAGAGAAAGAAATTGGTAATGTTATAAAATTACAAATACCTGCAGGTAAAGCTACACCAGCTCCACCAGTTGGACCAGCTTTAGGTGCTAGTGGTGTAAACATTATGCAATTTGTAAAAGAATTCAATGATAGAACAGCTAATTTAAACGGAATGATAATTCCAGTTGTTATTACTGTATATAAAGACAAATCATTTGAATTTATTACAAAAGAACCACCAATGGCTGTTTTAATTAAGAAGGCTGCTAAAATTGAAAAAGCTTCAGGAAAGCCTAATAAAGAAAAAGTAGCTAAATTAACTAAAGCACAAGTGGAAGAAATTGCAAAACAAAAAATGCCAGACTTAAATGCAGCATCATTAGAAGCAGCTATGAGTATGGTAGCAGGTACTGCAAGATCTATGGGTGTTGTAGTAGAAGAATAATTTTAATTATGGGAGAGCATAAAGCTCGATTGAACCAAAGGAGGTAAAAATGAAAAGAGGAAAGAGATATCAAGAAGCTGAAAAGTTAATTGATAAAACAAAAGTATATAGTGCACAAGAAGCATTAGATACAATTCAAAAAATGCCAAAACCAAAATTTGATGAAACAGTTGAACTACATGTAAAATTAGGTGTAGACTCAAAACAAGCTGATCAACAAGTTAGAGGTACAACAGTACTTCCAAACGGTACAGGTAAAACACAAAGAGTATTAGTTTTTGCTAAAGGACCAAAAGCTGAAGAGGCTAAAAAAGCAGGAGCAGATTTTGTTGGAGCAGAAGAATTAATACCAAAAATTCAAAACGAAAACTGGTTTGATTACGATGTTATCGTTGCAACTCCAGATATGATGGGCGTTGTAGGTAGACTAGGAAAAGTATTAGGACCAAAAGGTTTAATGCCTAACCCAAAATCAGGAACAGTAACAATGGATGTTACAAAAGCAATAAATGATATTAAATCTGGTAAAGTTGAATATAGACTAGACAAAACAAATATTATTCACTTAGGATTTGGTAAAGTTTCATTTGGTACAGCTAAATTATTAGAGAACTATGAAACAATAATAAATGCTATTATAAAAGCAAAACCAGCAGCAGCTAAGGGACAATATATTAAGAGTGTAGCTATATCTACAACTATGGGACCAAGTATGTATATTGATCAAAAATAAGGTAAATTAACCTTGTTATTTTGTAGAATATTATACAAAATAATAATCAAATAGAAATAGCCAAAGACAGTAAGCAAAAAAGTAAGTCTTACCTAGGCATATTATAGTGCGGAGAAAATCTGTATATATATGCCTGTGGCTATATATACAGATTTTAATTTGTTTTTATATCATTTATAAAGAAAGAGGTGAATAAATTGGCTAGTGAAAAAGTTTTAAAACAAAAAGAAGAAGCCGTAAACAGTTTAGCAGCTGAATTAAAAGATGCATCTTTAGTCCTATTAGTAGATTATAGAGGCATTACTGTTGAAGATGTTACTAAATTAAGAAAAGAAGTTAGAGAAGCAAATGCAGAATACAAAGTTATAAAAAACAATATAATAAAAAGAGCTTTAAATGCAAATGGAGAGAGTGGATTAGATAATCTATTAGAAGGACCAACAGCTTTAATAACAAGTAAAGAAGATTATTTAGCACCTGCAAAGGCAATATATAACTTTACAAAGAAAAATGACTTCTACAAAATAAAAGGTGGAATCATTGAAGGAAAAGTTATGACAGCAGAAGAAATAATTACTATAGCAAAATTACCATCAAGACAAGAACTTCTTGCAAAACTTGCTGGAGCTTTACTTGGAAACATTACAAAACTTGCTGTTGCACTTGATCAAGTTAAAGCACAAAAAGAAAACGCATAGGCAAAAATTAATTCTAAACTTCGTCTTGTAGTGTCGAGCATCGCTAAAAAGTTTTCAATCTACACAACGTACAATTTCAAACTTTTAACTTGCTCTCCTAGCAATACTCGTTTATAATTAATTTTACGAATAGTGAAACTAAAAAAGTAATCACAATTACTTAAAACAAAATCTAGCAAACAGCCATGTTTGCAAATAAAAAATTTTAAGGAGGATATATAAAATGGCAAAAATAGATGAATTATTAGAAACAATCGACAGCCTAACAGTTGTTGAATTATCAGAATTAGTAAAAGGAATAGAAGAAAAATATGGAGTATCTGCAGCTGCAGTTGCAGCACCAGTAGCTGGTGGAGCAGCAGCAGGAGCAGCTGAAGAAAAAACAGAATTTAATGTAGTATTAAAAGAAGCTGGAGCAAACAAAATCCAAGTTATAAAAGTAGTTAGAGATGCTACAGGATTAGGATTAAAAGAAGCTAAAGATTTAGTTGATGGAGCTCCAAAAACAATTAAAGAAAATGTAAAGAAAGAAGAAGCTGAAGAATTAAAAGCTAAATTTACAGAAGTAGGAGCAGTTGTTGAACTTGCTTAATTAAAAAAACAAAAAAAATAAGAGAAATGATTAATATATAATTATTTTTCTTATTTTTTTTGCTAAATAAAAGCAACTGTGTTTTACAGTTGCTCTTTGAAAATAAAAGGGGATGTTTTACTTATATATAGTTGATAATGGAGTAACTTTCTTATCAACTATGTACTTATTATACAGGGGAAATTTGAACATTGTGTGAACAAAAAGTGATTATATTGAAAATAGTTGCACTAATATTAAAATAATGATATTATTTTTTAGGGTGAAAACAAGATGATAGAACTAATTTCAATGATAGTATTAATAATACTTATAATCATATCATTAATTAAGCAATATCTTAATGAAAAAAACAATAAAGAAATAAACGAAAATAAGATAGATACTTTTTGCGATAAACATTACAAGAAAATATGGCTAGTTTTTGTAGTTATATTATTTATAACTGTAATATTTAAATTTGGTGAAATACCAACATATATTGGTGTTGACGAAGCCGGAATGGTATATGATGCACTTAATTTAGCAGAATATGGAACAGATAGATACATGAATTCATATCCATTATATTTAACTAATTTTGGTAGTGGTCAGAGTTCATTATGTGCATATTTAGTTGTACTATGTATAAAACTATTTGGTGCTAATATGATTTCGTACAGATTGCCTACTCTTTTAATATATTTAATGTCAGTTATTGTTTCTTATTTATTAGTATCAAAATCTAAAAATAAGAAAACAGCATTATTGTTTACTTTTCTAATTATAACATGTCCGTGGAATATTGCTAATGCAAGAATGGCTTTAGATTGTAATTTATATGCAGGCTTCTTTATGTTGGATTTATACCTCTTAAATAAAGCCAAAAGAAGTTATCAATATTTCATTGCAGGTATAGCTATTGGAGTTACATTATATACATACTGCCTATCATGGATTACAATACCATTTTTCTTACTTGTATGGGCAATATATATGTTTTACATTAAAAAAATCAAATTCAGGAATCTTGTAATTTTAGGAATTCCTATTGCAATATTTGCGCTTCCTTTAATATATTTCTTATTATTAAATTATGGGATAGTAGAGCAAACTCAAATAGGAATATTTACATTACCTATTTTAAGAGATTTTAGGGCAGAGCAAATTAATATTGTTAATTGGTTTAAGACCGGATTAGGAAGCTTAAAAACTATTTTCTTTGCAGACGAAACTATATATGTATTATATGTTCCATTATTTATAATAGGATATATAATAGAGTTTAAACAAGCACTAAAAGAAATAAAAAATAAGGAATATGGTATAAGTACTGTAATGGTTATTGCTTTTACAACTTTAATTTTATCATTATTAACCACAAATATACCAACACCCAATAAAGCAAATGTTTTATATATTCCACTATTATATTTTGTTACATCTGCAATTTTATTTATATCAAAGAATAGCAGAATTATTTTGTTGATATTTATTTTAATGATAATTGCACTTTGCGTTGACTATGAATATTATTATTACACATATAGAGGAACGATTGGCGAAAATTGGTATGAAGATAGTTCCCTTATTGAGATAACCGAAAAGATAGAACAAGATGAAAGAACGAAAGATATGGAAAAGTATGTACAAGTGTTCAAATGTAGCCCAAATATATATAATCTGTTAGGAGCTAAGATTTCCCCAGAAGAATATATGTCAACAGTAGAAACTAAGGATTATGATGGAGTAGAGCGTATAACTAAGAATGCTGATTATAATTATATTTATTATTCAATGGAAATAGAAGAAGTGGATTTAGGAAAACAAGATTATGTATTTATAGTTAGCTCAATATATGAATCCACAAGAGAATACTTAGAAGAAAACGGATATAAGGGCTATCAATATGGAGATTACTATATTTTCTTAAAGAAAAATAATTAGCACATATGTATTATAATAAAACAAACTCGGACAAAAGTTTTTTGTCCGAGTTTGTTTTATTAAGGTTGCTCTTGTAATGTTACATCTATATCTTCTGTCTTACCATCTCTCCAAATTGTTAATGTTATTTCATCACCAATTTCTTTTGAATTTTTAATAGCGTTTAATTCATCCATATTTTCAATAGTTTGACCATCTACTTTTGTTATAACATCTCCAACCTTAATTCCAGCTCTTTCTGCTGCTCCAAAAGTTTCCAAAGTCTGTACATATACTCCAACTGTCAAATTATATCTATCTGCCATATTTTCATTTACATCAATTCCACCAATTCCTAAATAAGGTCTTTTTACTTTGTTATATTCAATAAGTTGTTCATATATATCTTTAGTAGAATTTATAGGAATAGCAAATCCTACACCTTCAACTCCGTCACCAGATATTTTTAAAGTATTTATTCCAATAACTTGCCCTTTGCTATTTACTAAAGCACCACCACTATTACCAGAGTTAATAGCAGCATTTGTTTGGATTGCCACATAGCCATTACCGTCTTCATCAGTAACAGTTCTATTTACAGCACTTACAATACCGTCAGTAACAGTTGTTCCTAAACCTAAGTTATTACCAATTGCCATACAAAATTCTCCTACTTGTACAGAATCAGAATCTCCAAGTTCAGCTGCAGTTAAACCATCTTTTTCGATTTTTATAACTGCTAAATCTGTTTGCTCATCAGTACCAACTATTTTAGCCTCATATTCTGTATCATCATTATTTAAAGTTACTGTAATCTTGCTTGCCTGACCTAATTCATAATATGATGAAGATGAAGAAGAATTAACTACGTGATTGTTTGTTAATATATATCCATCTTCACTAATTATAACGCCAGAACCTTGTGCCTGAGCTGTACCTCCACTATAAAATATAGAATTAACAGAGTAGGTTACGTTAATACCTACAATAGAAGGAAGAACTTTTTGTGCAACCCCAACTGCTGTATCCGAATAGTCTAGTAATGAAATTTGTTCTGTATTTGGAGTACTAACACTTCCTTCATCTGTAATTGTATATCCTGATAGCAAGTTATTTCTAATATCTGGGATTCCAAAACAAGTACCTACAACAAGTCCAGCACCAAGAATACCACAAGCAAAAGGTAAAAGTACTGTCTTAGTAAAACCCGCACCTTCACTTTTTTTCTTCTTTTTACTAGTGCTATATGAACTATATGTAGTACCATTGGATGTACTAGGCTTATAACTACTATTTATATTTGAACCTGAATTTACATTTGTGTATGAATTTGCATTTGAGCTTTCCTGATTCACTGGTTTAGCCTCAATAAATTGACTAGCACCTTGGTTTGAACTTTGAAAATTGCTACCTTGGTTTGAAGTAGCCGAGTTATTAATATTATTTGTTTCATTTGAATTATTTAGATTATTTTCTTCCATTTTATACCATTCCTTTCTTTTTCGTTGTAGAATTTTTTTGGTTAATTGTATGTAAATTCTACAAAAAAATACATATATATATAATAACCTAATTTAAATATATAATACAAGATATATGTGAACAAAATGTGAAAAAAATGTTACAGGATAATGGTTTTGTATAAATTTAGGTCTTAACGCTAGGTAATATGTATATTTCAAAAAGCATTATTCAGCAACAAAAGAGCCGAATAATTAAATTAAATAGTTGAAAAATGTAAAATAAAAATATATAATATAATGCGTAATTATAGCATCAAGAAAGGAATGATATAAGAACTATGAAAAAGCAAAAGAGTCTAGTAGTAACATATATAAAAATTTTTATAGTAATAGCAATAATTGTAGTTGGAATAATAGTGGCATTAAAATTCTTAAATAAAGAATATAATAGTCAAGAATATGAAACAATAAAAACAGATATGCTATTAATTCAAGGGCAAACAGAGGTATTAGCTCAAAAAGTTGCTATAGAAGATGATGATGCAGAGTATATTGGTACCAAGCTCGAAGATAAAGAAATAGATGAAACAATACAAAATTTAATAGATAAAGAAATAGTGGATTTAGATTCAGAGGACAGTAATTATTATTGTTTAGATAATTCAAATTTAGAGGAATTAGGATTAGAAGATGTAAGAACGGATAACTTTTTTATAGTAGATTACAAGCAAAATGACATTATATATATAGATGGAATAGAAGATTCTGAAGGAAATATTGTATATAAATTATCAGATATGAAATAGATAATTAGAAATTAATAAATACAGACGGTTTTATAGCAAAGAAGGGAAAATTTAATGAAAGAAAAAGAATTAGAAAGACTAAAAGAAATAAAAAAGATAGAAGAGGAACTATACTCACAAGGAACAACTAGCATAGCGGGAATAGATGAAGCAGGAAGAGGACCTTTAGCAGGACCTGTAGTAGTTGCTTGTGTAGTTATGCCAAAGGACTCTATGATAGAAGGGGTAAATGACTCTAAAAAGGTATCGGAGAAAAAAAGAGAAAAGTTGTACGAAGAAATTATTAAAGAAGCTATTGGCTATGGGGTAGGTATTATATCGCAAGAGGAAATAGATAGAATAAATATCTTAAATGCAACAAAAGAAGGCTTAACTACTGCAATAAAAGAGCTGGAAAAAGATTTACAAGAAAAACAAAGAGAATTCGATAAACCAGAAATAATTTTAGTAGATGCACTAACAAAAATAGATACTGACCACATACCTTACAGATCAATTATAAAAGGGGACGCCAAAAGCTATTCTATTGCAGCTGCATCTATTATTGCTAAAGTTACAAGAGATAGAATAATGAGACAGTGGGATGAAGTATATCCAATGTATGGATTTGAAAAGCATAAGGGCTATGGAACAGCAGCACATATTAATGCAATTAAAGAATATGGACTTTGCCCTTTACATCGTAGAAGTTTTGTAAAAAATATAGTGTGATAAATTTATATGCCTTAAAAGGAAGAAAAACATAGAAAAGGCGATACCTAGAAGTGACTTATAAAAAGATTTAAAGTAAATTTTAAGAAAGAGGGAATTTAATTTGAACATACAAGAGATAATTGCTAAAAAGAGAGATAAGCAAGAACTTACAAAAGAAGAGATAAACTTTTTTATTACAGAATATACAAATAATAATATTGCAGACTATCAAGCCTCTGCTTTAATTATGGCAATATATTTAAATGGTATGAGTAAAGAAGAGACAGTAAATCTTACTTTAGCTATGGCAAACTCAGGCGATATATTAGACCTATCAGAATTAGGTATAGTGGTGGACAAGCATAGCACTGGAGGAGTTGGAGACAAGGTAACTTTAATTTTAGCGCCTATTATAGCATCACTTGGAGTGCCAGTAGCAAAAATGTCAGGAAGAGGTCTAGGTTATACAGGAGGAACAATAGATAAGCTAGAAAGCATACCTGGGTATAAAATAAATATTTCAGAAGAGGAATTTATAAAAAATGTAAAGAAAATAGGAATAAGCTTAATAGGACAAACAATGAACTTAGCACCAGCAGACAAAAAAATATATGCATTAAGAGATGCAACAAGCACAACAGAAAGTATACCACTAATAGCATCTAGTATAATGAGCAAAAAAATAGCAGCAGGAGCGAGCAAAATTGTACTTGATGTAACGTATGGAAGTGGAGCCTTTATGAAGACTAAAGACAAAGCTCAAGAGTTAGCAAACGAAATGATAGAAATAGGAAAAATGGCTGGAAGAGAAACAGTGGCAATAATAACACCGATGGAAGAGCCTTTAGGCAGAAACGTAGGAAACACATTGGAAGTAATAGAAGCAGTAGAAGCCTTGAAAGGAAATATAGCAGAAGATGTAAAAAATGTTGTATTAGAATTAGGAAGTAATATGCTTAAACTAGCAGGAAAGGGCAATAACTTAGAAGAAAACGAAAGTAAAATGCTAGAGAATATATCAAACGGAAAAGCATTAGAGAAATTTAAGGAATTAGTAGCAAATCAAGGTGGAGACGTAAGCTATATTGAAGATACCAATAAATTTGAAAAAGCCAAATATATTTTGCCAGTTATATTAGAAAATCAAAAAGGAACAGTAAAAGAACTAAAAGCAGAAGAAATAGGCAAATTATCTGTATTTTTAGGTGGAGGAAGAATAAGAAAAGAAGACAAAATAGATTCAGCAGTAGGAATTACTTTAAATAAAAAAGTTGGTGACAAAGTAGAAAAAAGTGATATTGTAGCATATATACATTCAAATGATGAGGAAAAGGGAAAAGAAGCAGTACAAAGGTTAAAAAAAATATATATAATAAAATAAAAAACTCTTTATAGTGAGCGAGGACAAAAGGAAGTAGTCCCTTTTGTCCACGATTCTAATAATAAGAAAAGTGGCTTCGCCATATATGCGTTTTGCTTCGCAAATACGCACGGCCAAAGAAAACTTAACCTTATTGTATAGCGAAAATCTTCGATTTTTCCTATACAATAAAAAACCTCGCTATAGCGAGGAGGGGGAATTGCCTATAACTTAATACTTGGTTTATAATCTACAAAGCTATCCTTAGAAAAATATCTATTTAAGTTTTTCATACTAATACCTGTGTCATAAGAAATACTTTCCATAGAACAATTCATTTCAGAATCTTCTAAAAAATTCTTTAATTTATTCATTTCAAAATTATCTTTTGGTGCACAATTTGGACAAACATCACCACTATTTACAAAAAAACAACCACATCTACTACATTTATTAAACTGCATATAATTCACTCCCTATTACTAATATTAAAATTTATAAAAATATTCTATCATATATTTTTACAAAAAGAAACAAAAATATACTAAATTTTTATTTTTATTTCTAAATAACTACAATTCATAGTTTTTCTTATTTTTAATTTTAGCTTAGATAATTGGTGAAGTATTATCGCTTGAAAATTTACTAGAAATTGACATAATCGTAAAAAAGTATTATAATAGACATATAAGCAGTTTAGCTTATGTATAAGAAAGTTGGAAACGAAACACAAACAAAAGAAACATCTTAGGGAGGACATTGTTATGAAAAAGTTTGTTAGTTTGTTCATCGCACTGGCACTGGTAATGAGCGTTATGCTTACTGGTTGCAGTGGTTCGGTAACCATTCCGGACACCAACATCGAACTTGGTTTTTCGATGTCCCAGAAGGACATTGAGAAATTGCTCGCTGGTCTCCAGGGAGGAAACACTTCTTCCGATAAGGAAGAAGACAAGGACGATGAAGAAGACACCGACTACCCCGTGGTAGGAAGTGTCGATATTCGTAACACTGTTGTTACGAAAGACAACAAAGGAGACATTACCCAAGTTGATTTCGACGTTACGATGAATAACGTCGATCGGGACGATTACAAAGACGCAGCCGCGCAGGCTGCCGCGATTGTCATCAATCGTTTGAAGATTGACATCGACGATGTCAAGGTTGCCCGTATGGAGAGTACGGACAAATCCAACGTGGTTCACGTTACAATTTTGCTCAAGTGAGCAAACTGAACGTAGCCACAAGTAAGTAAAGTTTCCAACTGCCCCCTGCAGGAGTAATTCTGTGGGGGGTAAAATTTTTGTGTAAAAGTTATAATTCACACCTGTAAAATTTTGCTAAATGTAGTGTTACAATTGATGTGAAACAAAAATAATAGAAAAAAAGTGATTCAAGTAGTATAATTGAATTGATAGG
>CALXVA010000049.1 GCA_944391835.1 uncultured Clostridia bacterium
TTCAACAATTTTTATTAGATTTAGTAAAAAGTGAGTTTATAATTTCATATTCTCAGGAAGAGCAACAATTATTTTTAATTACAGAAAAAGGCATTAAAACTTTAGAATTAACAGAAGATATTCTACCTGGAATATTAAAGCTTCAAGTAGATACTAACTTAAAACATACTTTAGATGATGTTAATGAAGAAAATTCAATAGTTGCCGAATACACTCCATTAAGTGAAAATTACTATAATGTAACTTGTAAAATAATGGAGAATAATGAATGTTTATTTGAGGTAAAAACTTTTGCTGGCTCTCGTGAACAAGCTAAGCAAATAGTAGATAACTGGAAAAGGCATGCTGGTACTATGTACCCAGAACTTTTGCAAATATTAACACAAGACTTTGGTGAAGAACCTTTAGAAGAAGAACCTGAAAAGCATCATCTAGACTTAGATTTAGGTTCACCTAGAAGTGTATATAATTATGATGTTATAAATAGAACTGCCGAAGATAATATGCCAAATGATATAGATGAGAATAATGATAAATCAACCGATACGCCTCCAGAGCGCAATAACTCGGATGTAATTGAAGGCAACATAAGTTTATTTGATATGTTAAAATAATTGTCGTTACATTGTTACAATGACTACGGAACCTATTTTAGATAAATTGTTTTTTTACTTAACTGCATATATAAGAAAAGTGGCTTCGCCTTATGTGCATTTCGCTTCGCGAATATGCACAGCCCAAGGAAACTTAACCTTGTTGTATAGGAAAAATCTTCGATTTTTCCTATACAATTAAAATTGCCGAGGTGCATAATTTATTTTTTAAATTCAAAATAAATTATATGCCTCGGCATTTAAAATAAACTAATATTCTAATACTGTCTTCCCCAAACTACCATAGTTTTTGCAGGTTTTCCACAACATACGCACTTATCTCCTAAGTTTTCTTGTTCAAATGGAATACATCTTGATTTTGCTCCTGTTAGTTCGTGTATTTTTTCTTCACATTCTGCATCTCCACACCACATTGTTTTTACATATCCTTGGTTATTCTTTAGATTTTCTTCAAATTCTTCTAAGTTATGTGCTATTGTAGTTTTTTCATTTACTCTTTTTACACAAGCATCATACATACTTTTTTGAATATCTTCTAAAATTGTCTCTAGCTTTTCATTTAACTCATCTAAACTTACTTCTATTTTTTCTGAGTTATCTCTTCTTACAACAACGCATTTATTGTTTTCAATATCTCTTGGTCCTAATTCAATTCTTACTGGTACTCCTCTCATTTCCCAGTCATTGAATTTATATCCTGGTGAGTATTGTTCCCTTGCATCTAACTCTACTCTATATTTTTCAAGTAATCCTTTATATACCTCTTCTGCCTTTTCTTTTACCCC
Organism: uncultured Clostridia bacterium; assembly: GCA_944391835.1. Classification (GTDB taxonomy): domain Bacteria; phylum Bacillota; class Clostridia; order TANB77; family CAG-508; genus CALXVA01. Next base: position 1,400 of record CALXVA010000049.1, read on the forward strand.
TTCTTTATGCATAGCTATAGGTACAACCACCACTTGAATTGGAGCTACTTTTGGTGGTAATTTTAGCCCTCTATTGTCTCCATGTGCCATAATAACTGCACCTATTAGTCTTGTGCTAATTCCCCAAGAAGTTTGATAAGCATACTCTTCTTTTCCTTCTCTGTTTTGGAATTTTATATTGAAAGGTTTTGAGAAATTCTGTCCAAAATAGTGAGATGTTCCGCCTTGCAGAGCTCTTCCATCATGCATTAAAGTTTCTACTGTGTATGTGCTATCAGCTCCAGCAAATTGTTCTGTAGGTGTTTTCTTTCCTTTAAGTACTGGTATTGCAAGCAAATTTTCTATAACATCTGCATATACTTCAAGCATTTCTAAAGTAAATTTCTTTGCTTCTTCTGCTGTTTCATGTATTGTATGACCTTCTTGCCATAAAAACTCTCTAGAACGTAAAAATGGTCTTGTTTCCTTTTCCCATCTTAATACATTACACCATTGATTGTATAAAAATGGTAAATCTCTCCACGAACTTAGCCATTTTGCATACATTGTAGAAAATATAGTTTCAGAAGTAGGTCTAACACATAGCCTTTCTTCTAATTCTTCTCCTCCTCCCATTGTTACCCAAGCAACTTCTGGTGCAAACCCTTCTACATGGTCTTTTTCTTTTTGTAACAAATTTTCTGGGATAAGTACTGGCATAGATAAATTCTTTACCCCGTGCTCCTTAAATTTCTTATCTGCATATTTTTGTATATTCTCCCATATAGCATAACCATAAGGTCTTATAGCTATAAATCCTTTTACATCTGTATAATCAGCAAGTTCTGCTTTTAAAACGATGTCTGTATACCACTGTGCAAAATCTTCTTCTATATTAGTTATTTCTTTAACAAATCCTTTATTATCCATAATTTATTTGTATGATAATTTAATTTCTTAAATAACCATACTCTCCTTTCTTTTTAACTTCTATAATTATTAATATACAGCATTTTATATTTACAAATTTTCCTTTGTGGTTAGATTTTGTAAATCATTTTCCTGTATCTCCTGTTTTTCTATCTCCTTGCTCTCCCTTTCGGGCATTGGAGCCTCCATATCCTTTTCTTCTAATATTTCGTCTATTACTATTTGCCTATTTTCATCTAATTTATACCTTGGAAGTGCTGGCAATTCTTTTAAACTTGATATTCCAAACATTTTCAAAAACTCCTTAGAAGTTTTATATGTCATTGGTTTGCCTGGTGCATCAAGCTTTCCAGCTTCTTCTATTAAATTGTAGTCTAAAAGCTTATACAATGTGCCATCAGAATTTACACCTCTAATAGTTTCTATTTCTGCTCTAGTTATTCGTGGATTATATGCAATAATTGCCAAAGTTTCTAAAGCAGCAGTAGATAAATTAGGTTTACTTCTTTTATCAAATACAGGATAAATATATTCGTAATTCTCCTTTTTAGTACATAACTGGTATGCATCCTCTACATTTATTATTTCTAATCCTCGTCCATCTTCTTTATATTCATCTTTTAAATTATTTACTGCAGAAATAATCTCATCAGAGCTTGCTTCTAAAGCAGACATTAGCTCACTTATTTTTACTTCTCTGCCTGCTGCAAATAATATTGATTCAATTACTCCTTTTAATTTATTTTCTTGCATTAATTTTACCTCCGTTGGAGCTAACTTTAAGCTCTTATAAAGTTCTATTCTCATTCTCAATATGTATACTATTTTATCATTTATTTTACTTCTTGTAAACATCTTGACTTTACTAAATTTAACCTTTATAATCTAGTTGTATAAATAAGAGAGTATAAACTCGAATGGAGGTTTCTATGTACACATATAATAAAAATGATAAATCCTACACTTTTTCTGCAGATGAACTTGACATAGATAAAATAATCGATACTGCTTCTGACAAGAATATAACAAATGCTGAAAATAGTTCTAACTCAAATTCAAACTTAGATGATTCGAATGATTATAATGAAGCTAATAAATCTAATGATTCTAATCAAGATAATGATACTAACCAAGATTACTCTAATTCAAATAATAATTCAGATGAAAACAATAATCTAGAAGATTCTTCAGACGCTTCTGATTTTTCTAAACACGAAAAACCTAGAAAAATTGAAGTTATTAATGGCGGAAATGACCTAGATATATCTCCTGTAACAAATTACATCGAGGTTGAAAAGCCAAGAAATGAAAAGAAGGAAAACATCGTTATCCCTAAAAACAATAAATGACACTTTGGTGCCTGTCACTAAAGTGCCATTTGGCACTTTTAGGGACAGATGTACTTCCTTATGCATAATATTATTTTGCCTAAAATTTTCCAAAAGAACCGTGGACAAAATGGTGTGTCCCTTTTGTCCACGGTTTTTGGAATTTTTTATGTTTTTTTAACTTGTTTACAATTTAAAGTTTATATAGCCTCTTTATTTTCTTCTGGAACTTCGTTTTCGTCTGACTCTTTATTTATAACTTCTAGTGTTGCTACAGATACTTCATAAGCTACTCTATTTTCTACAGTTCCATCTTCATGCTTTTTCTCATATTGTCTTGATTGCACTCTACCAACTATTTTTATTTCTGTTCCTACTGCTACAGTTTCACAGAATTTTGCATTTCTTCCCCATGCTATACAAGGAATATAGTCTGACTTATTGTATGATCTATTTACTGCAAGTAATACATCAGCAATTTCTCTACCAAAAGGTGTTTTTCTATAGATTGGTTTTCTGCAAATGTAACCATCTAATACAACTTCGTTAGTAATATAATCCTTTCCTACTGGTATCTCCTCTTCTTGATTTTCTAAAAATTCAACTGTTTTTGCAAAAACTGTAAGTACTAATCTGTTTTTTTCGCCTTCATAACTATTGTATGATCTAAATTGACCTGTTACAGATATTTTGCTTTCTAATGGTAATCCCTTTTCTGTTATTAATCTTTCTGAAATTGTAATTGGTATGTTGTCAAAATTTCCACTTAAACGTGGTACACTTAAGTCGAATATATAGAATTTTTCTCCATATATTTCATGGCTTAACCTTTTTTCACTTGTTACCTTTCCCACTAATGTAATGTGGTTATTGTCTAAATATAAAGTATTCACAAAAATTTCCTCCCCATTTGTTTCTTTATTATTTTTTTGTAATAAATTTAAAACGTTCTTCCTCACAATTCCTATTATACTATGTTTTTTTGGATTTGTCTACATAAAATGTTATTTTTTTCAAATTTTTTCATTTTTTTCTTCATTTTTTTAATTTTATTGATATAATTCCTTTAAAATCTGAGTAAATATTATTGCATATTTTTCAGTATTTTTCTCATTTTTTAGTTGATATTCTTCAGGCTCTATTTTGTCTCCATTTGGCTTAGAAATAATTCTCTGTAAACAAATTATTATGTTGTTTTCTGTTAAACTAGATACTGTAAATGTAGATTTGCTATTAAATCCATATGTTATAATAATAACATCTAACCCTTTAATTACTTCTAAATCAAATTCTATATCCGAATTTAAAATTACGTATTTAGTATTAGATAAAATTTTTCTAAATTCATTTCGATTATTTATCTTATTGTCAATAACTATTGCTTCAAACTTTATGTTTTTCATATTAGAAATAGTTTTATCATTTATAAATAAAATATTTTCTTCATTCAATTTGTTCTTTACATATATTTCATTTTTTTGATTAGTAATGACTCCTATAAAAAACATAGCATACCCCTATAAAAATTCTATTACTGCTATTATTATTGATAAAAATAAATTATTTATACATGAAAATGAATATTTTTCCAATATTTTATTCATTTACCATATTATTAGTCATACTATTTTTTAGAATATTTGTTTCTATAATATTTGCATCTGTTATATTAGTAGATGTAGTTATTGTCTCATTAGAAGAACTTACATCATTTAAACCTGTTGCCGCTACAAACAATATTACTACTGTACAAATAGCTATTATATATGAAAAAATTTTAGATTTATCAATAACAAAGAACATATTTACCTCCTAAAACAAGTTTATTTGATTATATGCGATAGATTATATATATATTCATATTTTAATCATATACTTCTATTGCTTTTACTATTACTCTCTTTAGCGCTCCTAAAGTGCATGTTACTAAAGTTATTTCTTTTTCACTATCTGTATCTTGTGATAAAGAACTAATGTCATATGGCGATACTCTTTCTATTTCATAAACTTGATATTTTAAGCTTCTGTCATATGTGTCTGTAATATATATTTCATCGCCTGTTTCCAATGATGATATCCAACCAAAAGTATCTCCGTAATTATGCCCCGCTATACAAAAGTTGCCTATTTGGTTAATCTCTGGTCCACATATTTTTGTTACACCAGATAATAAAGATTCTGTAGTTGTTTCTTCTAAAATATATTTTTCTACATCAATTTTCGGAATAGTTATTTTTCCAATCACTTTAAACCCATCAACTTCTTTTGGCATATTTTCATATTCTTTTAGATTTAACACTTCTCTTGCTTCTGCTATTTTCTCTTCCCCTACTATATCTATGCTTACTTCTTTGGAATTATTATTTAGTTTATTTGTATTTATTGTGCTTGTTAATTCTATAATACTTTCGTCTTCTTTTTTTCCTGATATTATTAAAATTATTACTAACAAAGTAACTAGTATAAAAATAATGCAGATTAGACTAAAAATATTATTTATTTTATTTTTTATATTTAGTATCATTACTTTTTAGCTATATTCATTTTATAGTATACAAAAATTATTAAAGCTACAATTACCGTAATATATGCAATATATTCCATTACTCCCGTACCAGTTTGTGGTAATTTATCTACTTCATTTTCAGTGTTATTATCTATTATTGTATTCTCTTCTATTTCATTTACATTGGTTGCATCTTCTAGGACTTCTATCGTAAATGTCTCACTTATTATTTCCGCTTCTGATGACTGCATATTAACCAAACTTAGTTTAATTGTATATGTTCCTGCTACATTAAAAGTTGCCTTAATAGGTGTTTCATTTTCAAATGTTCCTGCAACTGGAAATCCTAGTTCTGGTCCCCAGTATCCTGTTTGTGCTAAATCGAACTCTAAATCGCTTGAAGTTTCTTTTGCTATAAGCTTTGGTGTTCCTGGTCCTGACACTTCTATCTTAACTCTAACATTAGAATATGTTGTAGCATTAGTTCCTCTTAAAATTACACTTGCATCTTTAGTTTCATTTATTACTACATCTCCATCATACTTAAGTTCAAACTCTAATTCGTTTGCAGCTTTAACAGGTATACAAAACACACCTAATATCAGAAATGTAGCCATAATAAAACAACATAGCTTTTTCAATATAATATCATCCTTTCTTAATTTGATATTATATGTATATTTGGGCTATGCTGTTTTTATTCATTAAAGATTCAACCGATTTTTTGTATTTTTACGTCTTCCGCCTGCAGTAATTTTTTTGCTACGTTTATGAAGTTACATTCTAAATCTGTTAAATATATTTGCGTATCACCATTTTCACTATTGCCATTTTCCATTTTATTTTTTCTAATATATTCCCTTACTTCTCTTGCTACCATTTCACCTGTATTTATTATATCTACATTTTCTCCAACTTCCCCTTTTATAATTTTCTTAAAAAGTGGATAATGAGTACAACCTAATACAAGTGCATCTATATTTTTAATGTCTTTTAAGTATTCATGAATTGCAAGTTTTGCAATTTCATTGTCTATCCATCCTTCTTCGGCCATTGGTGCTAAAAGTGGGCATGCTTTATTTTGAACTTTTGCTTCTGGTATACTTTCTTTTATTTTCTCTTCCCACCCATTACTTCTTATTGTACCTGTTGTAGCAATAACACCAATTTTCTTAAAATTCATATCTCTTAGATATCTTACAGTAGGTTTTATTATACCTATTATTGGTATATTAAACATTGCCTGCATTTCCTCTAATGCTTGACTAGTTGCTGTTCCACATGCAATTACTATCATTTTTACTTCCATATCTATTAAATTTTCTATTCTTTTCTTACAGAGTTCTATAATAGTTTTCTTAGATTTACTGCCATAAGGAAAACTTGCTGTATCACCTATATATGCAAAATTTTCATTTGGTAAAAGCTTTTGAAGTTCTTTTAAAACTGTAACTCCTCCAACTCCTGAATCAAAAATTCCTATTGCTCTATTATCCATCTTATTTTTCATCCTCCCTATAATAGTTACTCTACAGTCTGTTTTGCCACATATACAAATTTCATAGACATGAAATTAAGTTTCTGTAGTCTTTGCATATGTAAGCTAAATCCAAATATAGTAAAACAAACTTTTTTATTTTTAGCCTACATATTATACTCTATAATAATATAAAAATCCACATATTATTCACATTTTCTTTGTGTTTACATAATATATATTAAGCTAATTGCTTAAGAAAGGATGATTTATAATTATGGAATATGAAAAAAATGTATGTCCAGTTTTAGAAGTTGATGGTATTTTAGCTACTGGTAAACAATTCGACTTAGATATAACTTTACCAGAAGATAATAGAACTGTAATTTATGGAGTTGTAAAGGATTGCTATCAAGAGCCTGTTTGCGATGCTGTTGTAAAACTTGTGGAAGTTGTTTGCGAGTGTGGCAAAGAGGAAAGAAGACCTGTTTCTCATACTTTTACAGATAAAGAGGGAGAATTCGTATTTGGGCCACTTTGTGCTAACAGATTCTACGAAATAGAAATTTGGGTAGACAGAGTAAAACATTGTAAGGTATGTACTAAGGTAGAACATGATGGAGATTGCTTAAAAGGTATAAAAATGGACTGTAAAAAAGAAAACCACAAACCATGCCACAAAGATGAAAAAGAATGCTGTGAAAAGAAATGTGAAGACGAATGTTATGATAAAAAATGTGACGATGAATGCGATAAAAAAGATGATAAATGCGACAAAAAACCTGAAAAACCATGCAGACCATGTGGTAGACCTTATTAGGTAAAACTTATTAAAAAACAAAAAAGAGCGTAAATATCGCCCTTTTTTGTTTTTATATGAAATATGTCTTACATTATTCCCATCTTTCTAGCAAATTGTCTTCCCATTTTTACCATCTTTTTTCTACTTGGCTGCATTGTTTCAGAACACATCATAGCAACACCTGCTGAAATGAGTCCTCCTATTACCATGCCTTTTACAAACTTCATACTCATATATTTCCTCCTTTATATTATTTTGTAGTATTATTCCTATTTTTCTTTTTTCTATACGTATTATATGAAGAATAACTTTGATAAATTGCAATTATAATTAAAAATACACCGAAGCATTTTCTTAAAACATTTATTTGAAGCTTAGTAGAAATTCTAGCTCCAATAAAAGCCCCTACTAGTCCCCATAAGCATATAGGTATTGCAACTTTAAAATTAATATATTTATTTTTTATAAAAATAAATATACTTGCAATTGCTGTTGGTATAAAAAATATTATATTACTCCCTTGTGCAATAGTCTGTTCTATATTCATAAATATGGTAAGCAGTAAAATTAATACTGTACCGCCACCCATACCTAGGCCACCAATTATCCCTGCTATTAAGCCGATTAAAAATTCCATTCTTTTAATTCCTTTACACAAATCTGGTTAAAGAAGTTAATTTCTACCAGTTGTTTATCTCATAATAGAGCTTATCCCTGCATATAATAGAAATAAAATAAAAAATATTTGAAGATATTTATTCGAAATTTTATTAAGTAACTTTCCACCTATTATTCCACCAAATATTCCACCTATAGCACATTTAATTCCTAATGACCAATCTATAAAATTACTTTTATAATACATTATGGCAGTTAGAATTACCATTGGTAGTATACAAAAAAGAGTTGTAGCTCTTGCCTCTTTTTCATCTAATTTTAGAACATGCGTATATATAGGAACTAATAAAAGTCCCCCTCCAGACGCAAAAAGCCCACTAATAATTCCTACTGCTATACCAATTAGCATTTTTTTCATTATATACCACACTCTATCTTAGTATGGATATAATTGAAAAAATTATTCTTCTTTTGCATTTTTATATCCTAATTTATAAAATTCTTGGAATCTACTCTCTGCAATTTTTGTTAACACATTATCACATCTTAACATTTGTCCAATTATTAATTGTTTTAGTTCGTTATCTTCGATGTTATCTGCCTTATCAAAAAAGTTCTGCAATTCTTTTAAATAGATTTTATTTTTTTCTTTCCATTCCTTGTTATCTATATTTTCTTTAATTCTTTTTAGCATAATTTTCCTTTCTTTCTTACTTTTAAAGTGCTTTTTATTACTCTTATCGTTATATTTTAGATTGTATATGTAATTTTAATATATTGCATGATAAAATACAAGTATATGACAAAATATGACAAAATTCAGCTTTGCATATTTATATTTATTAATGGAAGGTTGTGGCATATGATCAAAATTAAACTATCAGATTTATTAGGTAAGCATAAGATGACTCAAGCTGCTCTGGCAAGAGCTACTAATATACGACCTGCTACAATATCAAAGATGTATTATGAAGAATCCAAACGTCTAGATATTTCACAATTAAATCGTATTTGTAGTGTCTTTAATTGCGAAATATCCGATCTATTTGAGTATATACCTGATGATAAAAATAAAAAATAAGTTAGTATTGTTTATTTTTACTTATAAGTTATATTTTATGTATTATACAATAAATACTAGTATATATGCTAGTATTTATTTTTTTAATTTATACGTATATAACTGTTTATATCTTTATTTTTCTCACTTTTCCTCTATTTTACAATTATTTTCATTTTCTTGTATATTTATATATTATTTACTTTTTATAATTGTCTTTAAACTATCAACTAAAAAATCAACATCGTCAATAGAATTGTCTTTACCAAAAGAAACTCTTAATGTTCCATCTATATAATTCTTATTTAACCCTATTGCAGTTAAAACATGTGATGGTTCTGGATTTGATGTAGAGCAAGCAGAACCTGCAGAGGCACAAATTCCATATTTATCTAACTCAAACAATAATTCAGAGCCATTTACATCTTTAAAACTTATATTTGCATTCCCTGGCAATCTATTTACTAAATCTCCGTTCACTTTTATATTATCAATTTCATTCTTTATTCGATTTATATAATGATTTCTAAGTTTTTTTAATTTTTCGTTATATATATCATACTCATTATATATAAGTTCTATTGCTTTTCCTAGCCCAACAATTTCTGCTACATTTTCAGTTCCTGCTCTTTTATTATTCTCTTGCTCTCCTCCATCTTGAAGTTTCTTAAAATTTATACCATTTTTTACATATAAAGCCCCCACTCCTTTTGGTGCATAAAACTTATGGCCAGATAAAGATAACATATCAATATTCATTCTTTTTACATCAATTCTAGCATTGCCTATAGCTTGCACAGCATCTGTATGAAACACAATATTTTTTTCTTTTGCTATTTTACCTATTTCTTCTACCTGTTGTATAGTACCTATTTCGTTATTTGCAAACATTATGGTTATTAAAATTGTTTGCTCTGTAATTGAGTTTATAAGCTCATCTAAATCAACCCTTCCATTTTCATCTACACCTAAATATGTTACCCTAAATCCTTGCTTTTCCAAAGTTTTACAACTATCTAATACTGCATGATGTTCTATTTTGCTAGTTATAATATGATTTCCCTTATTTTTATTTTCATAAGCAAATCCTTTTATTGCTAAATTGTCACTCTCACTTCCACAAGAAGTAAAATAAATTTCATTAAGGTCTGCATTTATAGCTTTTGCTACTCTTTCTCTTGCCTGTTTCATTGCTTTTTTAGCATTTCGCCCTAATGAATACATAACAGATGCATTTCCATATTCAATCCCAAAAAAAGGTATCATTTCCTTAATTACTTCTTCTCTTACTGGTGTTGTAGCAGCATGATCGAAATATCTTATTTTCATTTAATACACCTCAAAACAAAAAATTACATATATTGTATTATATGTAATTTCTCATTTATTATTACTTGTATTCTGAACATTCCATCTAGCTAAACGTATGTTCCTATACGTATCTACAACCTGCGAATATTTCCTATATTCATCTTCCCAAACCATGTCAGGAATTTTATCAAAAGCTTCAAATACTTTTTCAGCTTCACTTAAAAATATAACCTGCTCTTGTGGGCTCATTGCTTCATATCTTTTCGAAAATGCATATAACTTGTCTAACATTTGGTTTGCTTGTATAAAGCTCCAAAAATCTTTTACCTTTATTCCAGCAAGCTTTAGCTGTAATACGGAAAAAGCGACTAGACCAAATATTATAAATACTAATATATATACTATTATAATTAGTTCCATATTTATTTCCTCTCTTGTAAGTATATGTGTATTATATCATAATTTTAGAGAAAAGAAATAGTTTTTGAAAAATTTGTCGTTAAATAGATATTTATAAGTTGTTAGTACTTGGTGAATTGTAAAAATAAATTCTAAAAGAAAAAGTAAGTTCCAAATGTAAGAGAAACGTCAAAACATAGGCGTTT
>CALXVA010000050.1 GCA_944391835.1 uncultured Clostridia bacterium
AAACGCCTATGTTTTGACGTTTCTCTTACATTTGGAACTTACTTTTTCTTTTAGAATTTATTTTTACAATTCACCAATTTTTATTGCTGTATAATGGTGGTTTTGTGGAAATTTAGGTTCTAAACCAAGGTAATATGTATATTTAAGGTTTATATCAAATTTGACACATTTTCAGAAATATAGTAATATACTATCTATAGCTTTAAGAATAGCTTTACAAATAATAAAATTCTTAATGAAAGGAGTTTATTTTTAGCGCCTGGACACAGGAATTGTATAATATAAAGAAAAGTAATTTAAATTATAGCTTTTAATAATTAAAACTGGCAAAATAAGAAATACCTGTGTTGACGAGGTAGAGGCTTATCGAAAGATTCGGCGGATGGTCTCTTGGTACTAGATTACTACCATAAATATTAGTTAAAGCCTTGCAGTAATGCAAGTATACAAAGCTAATAGAGTAGTCTTTATTTGTAATGCTTTCTTGAAATTAAATGCTAAGAAAAGCAATTTATACGCAATAATATGAATAGTTATTAGCATAGTTTTTTAGCACAAAAATGTGTAACTTATTAAAGCTTATTTGATAAAGTTACATATATGTTTTAAGGAGGTATTTTTATGTGTGGTATTGTAGGATACGTTGGTAGCAAAAAAGCTACACCTATATTAATTGATGGTCTTTTATGTTTGGAGTACAGAGGTTATGACTCTGCCGGAATTGCAACTATTGAAAAAGATGCAATTAAAGTTATGAAGGATAAAGGTAGAGTAAATAACTTGTATAATTTGGAAGGAATAAATGATTTAGAAGGAACTGTAGGTATTGCGCATACTAGATGGGCAACACACGGTAAACCATCCAAAGAAAATTCTCATCCTCACTTGGACAATAGCAATACATTTGCAGTTGTTCATAATGGTATTATTGAAAATTATTCTGAACTAAGAGATTTTTTAAGTTTAAAAGGATATAATTTTACTTCGCAGACAGATACAGAGGTTATTCCTAATTTAATACATTATCATTATACAAACGGACCTGAATCTGTAATTGAAGATAATTATGAAAGATTTTTAACTGCTGTAAAGTCTGCCGTACAAGATTTAAAAGGAAGCTATGCAGTTGAGGTTATTTCCCCTCTATGCCCTGATGAGGTTATTGTTGTTAGAAAAGATAGCCCACTTGTTATAGGTAAGGGTACAGATGGAAACTATATAGCATCAGATATTCCTGCTATATTAAAGTACACCAAAGATTTTTATTTATTAGATGATAATGAATTTGCAGTAGTTACAGCTGATAAAGTTAAATTTTATGATAATAGTTTAACAGAGCATAACAAAGCTATTAAAAATATTGAATGGGATGCAAATGCAGCTGGAAAAGATGGATATGAAGATTATATGCTTAAAGAAGTTTTTGAACAACCAACAGCTATACGAGAAACAATCGGTTCAAGATTTCGTTTAGGCGAAAAATGTTCTTTTGATGATATAGAAATTTCTAAAGAATATTTAAGTAAAGTAAATAAAATATACATTGTTGCTTGTGGTACAGCAATGCATGCTGGATTAACAGGTAAAACCTTAATAGAAAAACTTTGCAAAATTCCTACTGTTGTAGATATTGCATCAGAATTTAGGTACAGAGACCCACTTATTGATGAAAATACACTATGTATATATATAAGTCAATCTGGTGAAACTGCTGATACTATTGCTGCTTTAAAGCTTGCTAAGTCTAAAGGTGCTAAAACACTTGCAATCTCTAATGTTATAGGAAGCTCTATTACAAGAGAAGCAGACTATTCTATATATACTCATGCAGGTCCAGAAATTGCCGTTGCTTCTACCAAAGCATATACCTCACAAGTTGTACTAATTGCAATTCTTGCAATGTATTTTGCAGAAATATTAGGAACATGTGATGAAGCTTGCATAGAAGAGTTAAAGGCTGATTTAATAGACTTACCTTCTAAAGTAGAACAAATATTGGATAACACAGAGGTAGTTAAAACTTTTGCAAATAAAGTATATACAGAAAAGGATATGTTCTTTTTAGGTAGAGGAGCAGATTATAATGTTGCTCTAGAGGGCTCTTTAAAGTTAAAGGAAATAACATATATTCACTCTGAAGCATATGCAGCAGGTGAATTAAAGCATGGTCCTATTGCACTTATAGAAAATGGTGTAACAGTTATAGGTGTTATTACAGACGAGAAATTAGTTGAAAAGTCTATTAGTAACATTCAAGAAGTTGTTACAAGAGGTGCTAAGACTTTAATTATAACAAATCAAATATTGCCTAACAGTCATTTTGATTTTGTAATTAATATTCCAAAAACTAACCCTCTAATTTCACCTATCCTTTCAGTAGTACCAATGCAACTTTTGTCTTATTATATTGCTAAAGCTAAGGGATTAGATGTAGATAAGCCACGTAACCTTGCTAAATCTGTTACAGTAGAGTAAATTATAATCATTTATGATGATATAATAGAAATTTGAATATAATTTAAAAAGAGGTTGATTAAAATATGCTTGAACAAAAGCACCAACATCAGCCTCTTTTTGTATTTTCAAACTGTAATTTACCCGCAAAATTATTTTTAAAATTATAAGTAATAATGCCCCTGGCAAGCCTAGTAGTCCAACAAGTACAGATGTTAATATATTTAATCCAATATGGAATCCAAAATTTGCACCAATTAAATTTATAATAAATATACACACGCCACCAAGAACGGAATTAAATACCAATTTCAAAATGCTTTTTAGTGGCCATATAAAAATTCTCCCTAAAACAAATAAAACAATTATACAAGTTAAAAAAGTTATAATAATATTAAAATCCAAAAATAACCACCTCTTTATTCATTTCTATGATTAAATTTGGACAAATATTACTATGCTTTATTTTTTCTTATATAAATTTCATTTATCATATCTAAAACTATCCCCTTTTTTTGTGCTTTTTTCATTAAATAATCTAATTTTGTTTGATTTGCTTTTATTTGATATGAGTAATAGTCTATAAGCCCCTCTTCTGCAAATTCAAAATTTTTTTGAGCTGAATCCAATTCATTTTTAGTTTTTATTATACTTACAATAAGTTCTAAATTTTTCTCATCTTCTGACTTGTCCTCAATCTTGTTTTCTTTAACATATTCTTGATATGACATATACTACCTCCGTTATTTATAAACTAATTATTACCATTATATGCAGTTACTGTAAAATTATTCGTTATAAATTAAGTGTATTATGTGTGTTAAATAAGCTAAAATTTTATTTGTTTTAGGTTAGAGTAGGCTTATAAAAAAGTATGAAAATATGGAATGGAGAGTACTTTGAGTTAGAAAAAGTAGCTGGACCGACATATTTGAAATACTTTTTTAGAAGTTTACTCTAACCTATTGCAAAAAATATAAAATTTAACACACATAATACACTTAATTTAGCAATAATTTTAAGCCTTATGCCAATTTTTCTTGATTTTTCCATAAAAAAATGATACTATACTTACATATATGTTTACAGTTTAAGATAAATAAAATAATATTAAACTTGTTATAAAAGTGATATTATATGATAATAAAATTATTTAAAAGCATACAAATGCTTTAGTTGGAGGTTTATATGATAGACATTAAATTTTTAAGAGAGAATCCAGATGCAGTTAAAGAAAACATTAAGAAAAAATTTCAAAATCAAAAACTAGTTTTAGTTGATGAAGTTTTAGAGCTTGACAAGAAAAACAGAGATGCAAAGCTTGCAGGCGATGATTTACGTATGAAAAGAAATTCTTTAAGTTCTGAAATTGGTTATTTAATGAAAAATGGAAAAAAGGACGAAGCTGAAAAAATAAAAGCTGAAGTTCAAGAAATAAATAAAAAACTTGAAGAAAATGAAAAATTAGAAGCTGAATATGCTAGCCAAATAACAGAAAGAATGATGAAAATTCCAAATATGATTCACGAGTCTGTTCCTATTGGTGAAGACGATAGCAAAAATGTAGAAATAGAAAAATTTGTAGAACCAGTAGTTCCAGATTATGAAATTCCATACCATGCAGACATAATGGAAAGTTTTAATGGCTTAGATTTAGACTCTGCTCGTAGAGTTGCAGGAAATGGATTTTACTATTTAATGGGAGATATTGCTAGACTTCATTCTGCAATTTTATCTTATGCAAGAGACTTTATGATAAATAAAGGCTTTACTTATTGTATACCACCTTTTATGATTCGTAGTGATGTTGTTACAGGTGTTATGAGCTTTGAAGAGATGGATGCAATGATGTATAAAATAGAAGGTGAAGACTTATATTTAATTGGAACTAGTGAGCATTCTATGATAGGAAAATTTAAAGGACAAATTCTAAAAAAAGAGGATATGCCATATACTATGACTTCATACTCTCCATGTTTTAGAAAAGAAAAAGGAGCTCATGGTATAGAAGAACGTGGTGTTTACCGTATACATCAATTTGAAAAACAAGAAATGATAGTTGTATGTGAACCTGAAGATAGTTGGAAATGGTACGACAAACTATGGTCATATACAGTAGAACTATTTAGAAGTATGGATATACCTGTTAGAACACTTGAATGTTGCAGTGGTGACCTAGCTGACTTAAAAGCTAAAAGTTGTGATGTTGAAGCTTGGAGTCCAAGACAAAAGAAATATTTTGAAGTTGGCAGTTGCTCTAACTTAACAGATGCACAAGCAAGACGTCTAGGAATTAGAATTAAAGGCGAAAAAGGAAACTACTATGCACATACTTTAAACAATACTGTAGTTGCTCCACCACGTATGCTAATTGCTTTCTTAGAGAACAATTATAATGAAGATGGTAGTGTAAATATACCAGAAGTACTTCGTCCATATATGGGTGGAACAGAAAAATTAGTACCAAAAAAATAGCAGAGTGCGTGGACAAGAGGGACTACTGCCTTTTGTCCACACTTTTGCTTAACTTTCTTTATAATAATAAGATAATAGTTAAATTTGTGGACAATAGTAAGGAGTTAGTTTAAATTGAAAGAAATTCTTCATTACAATGTGTGCTTTTAAAGCAAAATACGAGAAAGGAATGAATTTTAAGATGATAATTAAAAATCCAGAATTTAAGATTTCTGCAGTTAGTCCTAAGCAATATCCAAATGATGGTTTACCTCAAATTGTTTTAGTTGGTAAATCTAATGTAGGTAAGTCTTCTTTTATAAATACTATGGTAAATAGGAAAAAACTTGCTAGAACAAGTAGTGAGCCCGGAAAAACTAGACAAATAAATTTTTATAGTATGGATAACAAGTTTTATTTTGTAGATTTACCCGGATATGGCTATAGCAAAATGTCTAAAGAGGAGCAAGTTCGCGTTGGTAGGTTTATAGAGGAGTATCTAAGCAAATGCCAAAATATTGCTTTAATAATATTCTTAATTGATATTAGGCATTCTCCAACAGAAAATGATAGGCTAATGTATAATTATGTTATAAATGCAAATAAACCTTGCATAATTATAGCAAATAAGGCAGATAAAATTGCTGTAACTAAAGTAGATGCACAAGTTAAAGCTTTGCAAGATGAACTAAATCCATTAAAGGATTTTACCTTTTTACCTTTTTCAGCAGAAAGACGCATTTACAGTGAGAAAGTTTGGGAAGAAATCGAGAAATTTATTTAGTTCTTAATTTGTTATAGCAAGTAAAGTAGGCTTAAAATTTTTCTTTGAGTGCTTTTAAGTATATTTTTTATGTAAATTCATTGACTTTGCCAACTTTTTGTACTATAATATATATTATCAGGTTTTTATACTTGAAAAAAATAAGAAGGAGGCCATACATTATGGCAAAGAAACCGACTTTCGCATTCCAGTTCCCCTCGCAGGAAGCAGCGGAGACTTTTCTCCATTATGCTAATGAGCACAGTGGTTCCACACTTGCTCAGCACCCTGTCAACAACTCGATTGCTGACAGGAAGCGAGTCCTCGTAAGAGGCACTGGTAGCAACGTGTATGATTACAATATGCGTTGCGACTTAGTCGAAAAAGCTCGGTCCCTTGGTGGCGATGTGGTGCCCAAGCACACTTTCTAATTTTTTAGAAGTAGGCTAAGCTCCATTCCCACCGCAAACTACCGGGAGTCCACTGGACTCCCGGTTTCTTTTAATTTTATCTATTACTTTTTTATTTGATAACTAGGTTTATTATAATTAAATATCAATTTTTATATAAATCTATCTTTTTTGTTTTTCAGCATCTTGCTCTTCTTTTTCCACTTTTCTTACTATCATCTTAAGTGCTTTCGGTCTTTCCAACATTATTGTATGTCCACAACCAATGCACTTTAATTTAAAGTCTACACCTACCCTAGTAATTTCCCATAACTTACTTCCACAAGGATGTTGCTTTTTAGTTCTTACTACATCTCCTACATTGTATTCCATTTTCTTCATCCTCCTACGAGTTATACATTAAGCTAATTATACAAATAAGTTTACTTGTTAAATAGCTATAAATTATTTATTATATTCCAACTATAAGTTAACAGTAAGCGTTTTTTAGTATTGCTTACTGTTTTTATATATAATATTTATCTTTCTATTCCTTATGTATTATCTCATTGCTTTTTCTAAACGTTTTGTCACTACTTCTTTTCCTAGTACTTGCATTATTTCATACATATCTGGAGTATTTGTTCTTCCTGTTAATGCTACTCTTAATACTGTACTTACATCTCCAACATGTGCTTTGTATGCATCTGGGTTTGCTTTATATTCCTTTACCTCTTTAGCATAGCCTAATTCCCCTGCTAATTCCTTTATTCTGTCAAACCATGCTTGCTTATCATCTTTTTCATTATAATATTTGTCTATGTATAATTTTAAAATTTTATTTATATCTTCTTTATCATTTATTACTTGGTATGGATATTCCATATCTTTATTAGAGAAAAGAGCATCATACATATATTCTATATTATACATTACGTCAGACCATTTTGATATGTCTTTTCTAGGCTTTTTATTTCCTCTTTCTATTCCAAATACTTTTAGAGCATAATCTTTATCTTCTAAAACTTTCTCTAATTCTTCATCATATTCTTGTGCCCATTTAAATGAGTTTTCGTATACTTCTTCGGCTGTCATTCTAGATATTACTGTTTTTCCTATATCTAGTAATTTAACCATATCAAATAGAGCACCACTTACACTCATTTTGTTTAATTGAAAATCAAATTCATCTAAAGCTCTATCTGGATTTGCTCTTCTCCAATTTTCAAATGTAGAGTTTGCTATATTCAAAAGATATTCTTTTACAGCATCTACTGGTATTCCCTCTTCTTTGTAATAGCTTACTGCAGCCTCTGGGTCTTTTCTCTTACTTAATTTACGTTTATTTCCATTATCATTTTTCATTATAGGTGAAATATGTGCATATTTAGGAGCTTTAAATCCTAACTCTTGGAATAATTGTAAATGTAAAGGAACAGATGATAGCCACTCATCACTACGTATTACAAGTGTTGTTCTCATTAAATGGTCGTCTACTGCATGAGCAAAATGGTATGTTGGAAGTCCATCTGCTTTTATTATAACTATATCTTGGTCATTTTCTGGAAAATCTACATTTCCTTTTATTAAATCGTGATGTTTTATTTTTCTGTCTTCTCTACCTGGAGACTTAAAACGAATGATGTAATTTTCTCCGTTTTTTATTTTTTCTACTGCCTCTTCTACATTTAAGTTTCTACATTTTGCCCATACACCATAATATCCTGTCCTTACTTTGGCACTTTCTTGTTTTTTTCTTGTTTCGTCTAACTCCTCTGTAGTACAAAAGCATGGATATGCTTTTCCTTGCTCTAACATATATTTTGCATAAGATTGGTATATTTCTTTTCTTAAAGATTGCTTATATGGTCCATAATTTCCCTTTTCTTCAGTTTCTGTAACCATACCTTCATCTGGTAATATATCAAAATCTTTTAAAGAATTTACTATTCCTGTAACACCATTTTCTACTTCTCTTTTTTGGTCTGTATCCTCTACTCTTAAGAAAAATACACCGCCTGTTTTTTTAGTCATCTCTTTTGCAACTAAGGCTTGGTATAGTCCACCAATATGCACAAATCCTGTTGGGCTTGGTGCAAATCTAGACACAACTGCTCCTTCAGGCAAATTTCTTTCTGGATATTTTTCTTCGTAATATGAAATATCCTTTGCGTCTGGAAATATTAAATCTGCTAAGTCTTTATAATTCATAAAATCTCCCTCTCTCTAGTGTGGACAAAGGGACTACTGCCTTTTGTCCACACTTTCTAACTATAAAATTATTGATTACTTACTTTAATCCGTGGACAAAAGGCAGTAGTCCCTTTTGTCCACACTAAACTTCCATTATTATTGGAAGAATCATCGGATTACGTTTAGTTCTTTGGAATATATAGTCTCTAAGGTCATCTTTTAATGTTGATTTAATTGTTGACCAATCTCTTACTCCCTCTTCTTCAAAAGTTCTTACTTCTTGTTTTATAACTCTTTTTACGTCATCCATTAAAGTTTCAGATTCTCTAACATATACAAATCCTCTAGATACAACGTCTGGTCCTGATACGATTTCTCCTGTAGAACTATCCATTGTCATAACTATTACTATTAATCCATCTTGTGATAAATGTTGTCTATCTCTTAATACTATGTTTCCAACATCTCCAACTCCTAAACCATCTACTAGTATTTTTCCTGATGGAACTGAAGTTGTTATTTTAGCTTCTTTTTTGTTTAGTTCTAGTGTTTTACCATTTTCTAGTATAAATATATTTTCTGCTGGTATACCCATTTCTTTGGCTGTTTCTGCATGTGCTCTTAGTTGTCTATATTCACCATGAACTGGCATAAAGTATTTTGGTTTTGCAAGTGAAATTATTAGTTTTTGCTCTTCTTGGCATGCGTGTCCTGATACGTGAACATTTTCTAATGCACTATATATAACTTCTGCACCAATTTGCATTAAGTCATTTATTACATTTGATACCAATTTTTCGTTTCCTGGAATTGGAGTAGCAGAAATTATTACCATATCGTTAGGAGTAATAACTACTTTTTTATGCTCTCCTGCTGCCATTCTTGTTAATGCTGACATTGTTTCTCCTTGGCTTCCAGTTGTTATTATTACTAATTGGTCATCTGTATAATTTTTTATCATGTCGATGTCTATGAACATGTTCTCTGGTGCATCAATGTAACCTATTTCTCTAGCAGTTTCTATCATGTTAATCATGCTTCTACCGCATACAGCTATTTTCCTACCATATTTTTCAGCAGAATTAACTATTTGTTGCACTCTGTGTACGTTCGAAGCAAAGGTTGCTACCACTATTCTTTTCTTATTATTTTGGAATAATCTATCAAACACATCTCCTATAGTTTTTTCTGACATAGTATAGCCTTTTCTTTCAGAGTTTGTACTATCTGACATTAGTGCTAATACTCCTTTGTTGCCAAGTTCAGCAATTCTTCCTAAATCCATTATTTTATCGTCAATTGGTGTAAAATCTACTTTAAAGTCTCCAGTGTGTAATACTACACCTACTGGTGTATGTATTGCAAGCATTACAGAGTCCGGTATACTATGGCTACTTCTAATAAATTCTACTTTTATATTTCCAAAGTTTATAGTTTGTCCTTGTTCTACTGTAACTAGTTTTGTAGAAGCAAGTAATTTGTGCTCTTCAAGTTTGTTTTTTATTAGTCCTACTGTTAACCTAGTAGCATAAATTGGTATATTTATTTGCTTTAGCACATATGGAATTGCACCTATATGGTCTTCGTGTCCGTGTGTTACTACTAAACCTTTTATTTTATCTTTATTTTTCTCTAAATATGTTACATCTGGTATTACTAAGTCTACACCTAACATATCATCTTCTGGGAATTCTAGTCCACAGTCTACTAGTACTATTTCGTTTCCATATTCAAATACTGTTATATTTTTTCCTATTTCGTCTAATCCACCAAGTGGTATAATTTTTAAATTATCTTTTTTAAATTCAAATTTAGGTGTATTACCTCTTTTCTTTGATTCCATTCTTCTTGGTAGTTCTTCTCTTATTTCATTTGGGTTTTGTCTGTTTCCAACTTTCACTTCTTTTTCGCTAGGTTTGGTCTCATTTCTTAATTTTCTTTCATTATAGTTATTCTCGTTTCTTGTTTCCTTTCTAGTATGTCTATTTTCATTTTTTACTTCTTTTTTATTAGTTTGCCCTTCTTCTTTTTTACTATTTCTCCTAGGCATTCTTCTTTTTCTTGTTTCTGTTTTTACAAAAACTGTTTTCTCCATTGTATCATTGTTCTCCATCTAAATTTAATCTCTCCTTTTCTAATTTTTTTCGTTTTTACGTTACTAAAAAACAAATTTATATACAATTAAATAATAAAAAATCTCTTTTATTTATAATTACATTTTATCCATATTTCTTATATGTATTCAAACTTTCTAAATCAACATATAAAAACAAAAGTAATTTATATAATATTATAAATTACTTTTTAAAAATATTTCGCACAAAAACATTATAAAATCGTTTTACTTATAATTCTATTTTTCCACTATCTCATAAAATATGCCTATTATATTTTCCGAACCATAAGCATATTTCTATATTATCTATAATTTTATAATCTCTATTCTAATAATTTACAATATTATATTTTTTAAACTATATATAAATCTCTTCTTTACCGTATTCTGGTAACAACTGTAAACTATTATACTATGTTTTATTATGTTTGTCAAATCTGGCTACAAAATTGCGCCAATCATACCAGCATCATTCTTTAGCTCTGCTAGTACTATTTTAGGTACATCATCTTTGTTAAAGGTATATTTTCTTTTTTGCATTTCGGTTACAAGTTTTTCGTAGAATAAGTCTTTAAAATATACAAAACTGCCACCAAAACTAATTGCTTCTGGTTCAAAAATATCAATTATATTTGATAATCCTATTATAAGATTATCTATGTATTCATCTATTAAATTACTAATACAGATTGCTTCCTTATTATTTTTTATTTCTTCTAATAATTTTTCTGAACTTATATTATCTAAGTTCAATAATTTTTTAGCTCTTTCTTTAAATCTTTTCATCGCACAATAAGTTTCAAAACAACCCTTTTTACCACAATTACATTGCTCTCCTCTTCTATCTATCACAATATGGCCTAATTCGAATCCAATATGTTTATTAGCATGCAATAACTTTCCATTAAGAAATACAGCAGACCCTATTCCTGTACCCAAACATAAAAACACAGCATCCTCATATTCTTTTAAAGAACCATACTTAAACTCTGCTAATCCAGCTGATTTTGAGTCATTCTTTAATTTTATTGGTATATTATGTTTTTGAAAAATGTCTTTAAAATCCAATTTTTCAATTCCGAGATTAACTATATTTGAAATACTTAAATCATTAACTTTTGGATTTCCAGGACTTGCTATTCCTATTAATTCTATATTATATTCTTCTTTAAACTTACTTATGTAAGAATCTATCATCGCTAAAATCTCTGATGATATATTTTCGCTTTTTTCTATATCCTTTTCAATTTTTTTAACAATTTCGTCTTTGTCATTTATTAAAGCAACGCCAATATGACTTCCTCCTAAATCTATGCCTACTTTCATTTTTTCATCATCCCTTTCTGCCAAATTTATAATAAATTTATGGAAATTATACCATATTAGTAATCATTTGAATAGCTTTTTTATTTTATTTTTTATCCTAGTTAATATGTATATTTAGAAAATTTTTGCAGTGACGCGTAAGCGACCAAACGAGCTTCTTTGAAGCGAGTGCGATTTGGAGC
>CALXVA010000051.1 GCA_944391835.1 uncultured Clostridia bacterium
GTTTCTCTATGTGGTTAGCGATATCTACCTCCACTACGGACTTTCACCGTTTAGCTAAACGACATGCCTGTCGCACTTTAAGAAATAGACTCTAATTAAAAAATTAGAGTCTATATTTTTCTAGATGTATTTTTTTGAAAATAGCACACATACTATAGTAAAAATAGAAGTAACATAAAAAGGGGATAATAAATAATATATAAAAAGAATAAAATACATATTTAAACTTTGATGTAAAACAATCAAAAATAAGTATTGAAGGGAAAAACATATGTTAGAAATAATAATGTTAATAATAGGATTTGCAATAATTATAAAATCAGCCGATTTACTGGTTGATTGTGCATCCTCTTTGGCAATAAAATGTCACTTGCCTAAAATGCTAATAGCGTTAACAATAGTATCATTTGGAACTTGTGCACCAGAGATAGCAATTTCGTTTCAAAGTATAGCTTCACAAAACGGAGAAATTGCATTTGCAAATATTATAGGAAGTTGTGCCGTAAATGTTTTTCTAATAATTGGATTAGCCTGTGTAATAAGGCCGATTAAAGTAAGGCATAAAACAATAAAAAAAGAACTTCCAATACTCCTTTTAATTACTACAGTCTTTTCAATTTTAATGCTAGATAGCCTTTTTAATCCAGCTACACCAAATGGATTTTCACGTGCAGATGGAGTAGTACTAATACTTGTGTTCTTTATATTTGTTTTGTATTTATTTCAATTACTAAAACACAGGAATAAAAGTTCTGATGAAGATGTTAAGATAAAATTTGAAAATCCAATTGTGGCAATTTTGCTTTTAATTGTTAGTTTGGTTCTAATAATATTTAGTAGTGATTTAATTGTAAATAATGCTACATCATTAGCATATAAACTAAATATTAGTGATAAAATTGTTACAATGGTGTTAATAGCAATAGGAACCTCACTACCAGAAATGATAACTACTGCAGCAAGTGCAAAAAAAGGCGAATTTGATATAGCAATAGGAAATATTATAGGAACTAACATATTTAATATTTGTATTGTGTTAGGACTACCAATAGTATTTTATGGAGGAATAGAACTACAAGGCTTTAATTTTATAGATATAATAGCTGTATTTGCCTCATCACTTGTGCTATATGTTTTTGCTAAAAATGATAATGTAATATCTAGAAAAGAAGGCATAGTAATGATTTGTATCTTTATCGCTTATTATGCATATCTATTCTTGCAATAAGTGTGGACAAAAGGGACACACATTTTTGTCCACACTTATTGCAAACTCACTTTTCTTATGTAAAAAATCTTCATATAATATAGCTAAAATAAAAAAAGTGTGATATAGTATGTGAGTACATTTCAAAATGAAGGAGAAAAGCAATGTCTAGATTAGTTTTAATAGATGGTAATAGTATATTAAATAGGGCATTTTATGGAATAATGGGAAACAAAATGCTTACAACACGAGATGGTAAATACACAAATGCTGTATATGGCTTTTTAGCAATAATGTTTAAAGTTATAGATGAGCTAAAACCAGAATATATGGCAGTTGCATTTGACCTAAAAGCACCTACTGCAAGACATAAATTATATGAGGGCTATAAAGCAACAAGAAAAGGAATGCCAAATGAACTTGCAGAACAAATGCCCATTTTAAAAGAAATATTAGAATTAATGCATATTACTATAATAGAAAAAGAAGGCTATGAGGGGGACGATATATTAGGAACCTTAGCCAAAGAGGGAGAAAAAGCGGGATTAGATGTAACAATTGTATCTGGAGACAGAGACACATTTCAATTAGCATCTTCAAAAATTTCTATTAGGATACCTCATACAAAAGTTGGAAAAACAGAGGTTGATACTTTTGGAGAAGAAGAAATTAAAGAAAAATATGGAATAGAACCAAAACAGTTAATAGAAGTAAAAGGCCTAATGGGAGATACATCTGATAATATCCCAGGTGTACCAGGTGTGGGAGAAAAAACAGCTTTAAGTTTAATAAAAGAATTTAAAACAATAGACAATCTATATAAAGCAATAGAAGACGAAACAGACAATTTAAAAGATAAAACAAGAGAAAAGCTGGTAGAGAATAAAGAATTAGCACTTCTTTCTAGAACTCTAGGAACTATAAATACAGAAGTACCTTTACACGAAAAAATTGAAGATTTAAAAATGCAAGAATGGAACAACTCAAAGCTATTCGAGAAATTTAAAGAACTAAATTTTCATAGATTTATAGACAGGTTTAACTTGCAAACTGAACAAGAAGAGAAAGAATTGTCAAACTTAGTAAAAATAGAAGAAATTGCATTAGACAAGCTAAATAACATATTGCAAAGTATTAAAACTAAAAAAGAATTAGTATACATATTAGAAAAAGAAGATATAAATAATAGTGATAGAATAATAAAGAAAAAAATAAAATCAATAAGTATATATGATGATGCAAATAATGCCTCATATTACATAAAATTAAAAGAAGAAGAACTTACAAAATATTTTAAAGAGATTTTTGAGGACATAGAAATAAAAAAATATGGCTATAATATATCCGAAGACTATGTACTACTTAAAGAATTAGGAATAGAAATAAATAACATATATTACGATGTAAAAATTGCAGCGTATGACTTAAATCCTACAAATAGCAATTTTACAATAGAAAATGTGTCAAATCAATATTTAGGCATCGATACAAGTGAGTATCTGGGAAAATATGAAGAGGATAATAAAAAGAATAAACAATTAAATTTATTTCAAGAGGAAAAAAATGACGATAATAGTAAATATATCTATGGATTTAAAGTGTATCTAATAAAAAAGGTATCAGAAAAAACATTAGAAGAATTAAGCAAAATAGACTCTATCAACTTATTTAATGAAATAGAGATGCCACTTGTAAAAGTCCTTGGTGAAATGCAAGTAAATGGTATATATGTAGACAAAGAAGAATTGATTAGCTTTGGTTCAAAATTAAAGGAGCAAATCGAAACCTTAAAAACGGAAATTTATAATTTATGTGGAGAAGAATTTAATATAAACTCTACACAACAATTAGGAACAATACTTTTTGAAAAATTAAAACTACCAGTCTACAAAAAAACAAAAAATGGTTATTCTACTGATGTAGAAATATTAGAAAAACTAAAACCAGAGCATCCTGTAATAGAAAAAATCTTAGAGTATAGAAGCTTAATGAAACTAAATTCTACTTATGTTGAGGGCTTACTAACTTATGTTAACGAAAGAACACATAGAATTCATTCATATTTTCATCAAACTATAACTGCTACTGGAAGAATAAGTAGTACTGAGCCAAACTTACAAAACATACCTACACGATATGAATTAGGAAAACTATTAAGAAAAGCATTCAAACCAGCAGATGGATATATATTTATAGATGCAGACTATTCACAAATAGAACTTAGAGTATTAGCACATATTTCCGGAGATAGAACTATGCTAAAAGCTTTTAGAAATGATGAAGACATTCATAAACAAGCTGCTTCAAAAGTATTTGATGTGCCAATAGAAGAGGTTACAAAGGAGCAAAGAACATCAGCAAAGGCCGTAAACTTTGGCATAGTATATGGAATAAGTGACTTTGGACTATCAGAGCAATTAGGCATAAGCAAAAAATTAGCTAAAAAATACATAGAGCAATACCTAGAAAAATATAGCGGAATAAAGAAATTTATGGACAAAATAGTAGATGAAACAAGAGAAAAGGGATATGTAGAAACCTTGTTCCAT
Source organism: uncultured Clostridia bacterium (assembly GCA_944391835.1). Lineage (GTDB taxonomy): Bacteria > Bacillota > Clostridia > TANB77 > CAG-508 > CALXVA01. The sequence continues at coordinate 3,757 of CALXVA010000051.1, forward strand.
AGAAGAAGATATATACCAGAGCTAACCTCAAACAACTACATGGTTAGACAATTTGGAGCAAGAGCAGCAATGAACACACCTATACAAGGTACGGCAGCAGACATAATGAAAATTGCTATGATAAATGTATTTAATAGACTAAGAAAAGAAAATTTAGATGCAAAAATAATATTGCAAGTACACGATGAACTAATTGTAGAAGCAAAAAAAGAATGTCAAGAACAAGTTGAAACGATTCTAAAGGAAGAAATGGAAAGTGCAATGAAACTAAAAATACCACTTAAAGTAGAAATATCCGAAGCAAACAACTGGTACGATGCAAAATAAAAAAGGAGAGTGCAAATGATAAAAAAGTTTATTATAATGCTAGTTATACTGATTTTTTTGCTGACAATTCGGGTTAGTATTATTTAAAATAATTAGAGTTCAAGATATAATATTAAAATATATGTATCCTACAAAATATTCGGAATATGTAGAAAAATATTCAGAAGAAAATGGCATAGACAAGTATTTAGTCTATGCAATAATAAAAGCTGAAAGTAATTTTGACCCAAACGTAAAATCAAATGCAGATGCAAGAGGACTTATGCAATTAATGGAAGAAACAGCAGTAGAAAGATCAAATGCAATTGAGGGAACAGAAATAGAGGCATATGATTTGTATGACCCTGAGACTAATATTAAATTAGGAACCTCGTATTTTGCATATTTGCTAGGGCTATATGACGATAATATAGTGCTAGCAATTATTGCATACAATGCAGGACTTGGAAATGTAGAGCAATGGATTAAGGATGGAGTTATAAAAGCAGATGGCTCAGATATAGAAAATATACCATATAAAGAAACAGAAAATTATGTAAGAAAAATATTAAGGGATTACCAAATGTATTTGAAACTATATGAATGACATTTTGGCACTTTGGTGCCTGTCACAAAAGTGTCATTTGGCACTTATAGGGACAGTCTTAAAATTTAAATATTACACAAATGTTACAACTTTATGACATTTGCGTAACATTATTGAAAAACATAATTACTTATCATATAATTAGAATAGATTTGGGATTTTAATACATAACAAAAGTATAAGCCTTGAACAAAGGGGAGGAAGAAACATGGGTGTCGAAACTTTTGCAGATTACATATTATCTGAAAAAGATTGGATAAAGAAAATGGAAATTGTATATTACTTGCAAAAGAGAACTGGAATATTTTTTGATAATTCAGTTGTATTTAAGGCGCTACTTACCAAGTTATTTATAGATAGAGTCGACTTAGGGGTAGACAAGAATGTTGTGATTACAGCTAGTTTACTATGGAGTTGTAAGAAAAACTTAGTACCACAAGATTTATCTAAAGTCCAATCCTTTGCAAAAGATGGTGCAGAGTATCTATCTAAGTTAGGGTTTGACGAAAGGTTCTGCCGAATTTGTGAAGGAGTTAATAGGTATAGTGGAGTAGAACCACGAGAAAAGGAAAGCGATATTTTAGAACTAACAGACCAATTTGGAGGTATGCTTTTGGATAGACCAGAAAGAATTGCATTTAAGCCAGATGAAGCATTAGTTTTACTAGAATATAGAAATTTAAAAGATAAAGACAATAGATACTTAGAAGAGTTTAAAGACTTTATAAATAGTATGGAGGAAATAAGAATATGAGTGGTATAGTAGGAAGTATAACAGCAATTTCAAAAGAGTATAATGATTTGGAATTAAACAATACAATAAAAGGTATTAAAACAGCAAATTACTTAGAGGGAAAAATAAAGGATGCAGAATTAGAAAAGCAAACTACTCAAGTTCAAGAAAAACCAGCAGAAGAAATTGACCCAGTTAAACTAGTTTCAGATATACAAGATGATATGACTAGATAATAATTATATATTTTTATTTTAACAAAAGATTGGAGGAAAAAGACAAGAGCCAGTCTTTTGTTTTGAATTTTAAAGGTGAAAATTATAATAAATGTATGGCTTTGATAAAAAATAACCAAAACATAAAAAGAAAAGAGGAAAAATAAATGAACGAAGTATTCGCAGATTTGCACGTACATATTGGAAGAAGTGAAAATGGCAAGCCAATAAAAATCACAGCAGCAAGGTCACTAAATTTTGCCAATATTGCAAAAGAGTGTGCAGATAGAAAAGGAATAAATATAGTCGGAATAATAGACTGTGCATCACCTTATGTTATAGAAGATATAGAAAACTTTTTAAAAACAGGTGAGGCTTATGAAATTGAAGATGGAGGAATTATATATAAAGATAAAATATGCATAATCCTAGGAAGTGAAATAGAAACGGCAGAAATAAATGATGAAGGAAAAACAGGAAGTGCACATAATTTATGCTATTTTCCATCACTAAAGGACATAAAAGCCTTCTCAAATGAGATGAGCAAACACATTCACAACATTACACTAAGTTCACAAAGAGCAGACATATCAGCCTATGACTTAGTTGACATTGTGGAAAAATATAATGGAGTACTAATACCGGCACACGCATTTACTCCACATAAAAGCTTTTATGGAAATTGTACAGATAGACTAAGCAAAATATTTAAAGAAAAATTTGACAAAATATTTGCAATAGAACTAGGCTTAAGTTCAGATACATATTTAGCAGACGAAATATCAGAACTTGAAACACGTACCTTTGTAACCAACTCAGATGCACATTCACTTCCTAAAATAGCAAGGGAATATAACAAAATGCTATTGGACGGAATAAGTTTTAAAGAAGTGCTAAAAGCACTAAAAAATGAAGATGGTAGAAAAATTTTGGCAAACTATGGACTAGACCCAAAACTAGGAAAGTACCATAGAACATTTTGCGAAAAATGTGGAAAGCCAATAGAAGGCAAGCCACCTGTAACACACTGCCCAGACTGTGATAGTAGCAAAATTACAATGGGAGTTTTAGATAGAATAGAAATAATAAAAGACAAAGAAACCACAAAAAGTCCAAGCTTTAGACCACCATACATATATCAAATACCACTTACATTTATGCCTGGCTTAGGTGGAAAAACAATAGATAAATTATTAGCAAACTTTGAAACAGAAATGAACATACTTCACAAATTATCGGAAGATGACATCGAGGCAGTTGTAGGAGAAAAAGTAGCCAAAAGCATTGTAGCAGCAAGAACTGGAAATGTGCACATACAAGCCGGTGGTGGTGGAGTATATGGCAAACTAACAGCCTGCTAAAAAAATTTGCAAAAGGGGACGGGCTTGTTTTGCAAATTTATTGTATATTCAGAATAAGTTTGTATGTTTTCTATTTTGTCTTCGGCCCCCAACTGCGTAAAAACTGTAACGCCAAAACTATGTTTTGTCTAACAGTTTTTAAACTTGTCGGTCCCCACCTTAAGCACTTCGACAAAAGTAGAAAACATACAAACTTATAGAAGTAACTATATTTTTATAAAACAAGCCCGTCCCCTTTTGCAAAAAAAATAGTTCTAAATCTCATATTATCGAATAGATATTATGTATAAAATAAATATCTAGGAGAAGATAAATGAGAGAAATACGAAAAAGACAAAAAAGTAATGTTAAAGACTTAATTTTAAGGCACATATATGAAAACTTTAAACTATATTTAATAGTTATAATTATATTCATTATAGGAATTGTAGCAGGAGTTATATTCATAAATAATGTAAATGGAGAACAGGCTACAGAAATACAAAATTACATAACTGAATTTATAAATTTACTAAAGCAAGATTATCATATAGACACAGGACTACTGCTAAAGAAATCGTTAAGCGATAATCTTATACTAATTATAACAATGTGGCTTCTAGGCTCTACAGTAATTGGTATACCAATAGTTATGGGCATTGTACTATTTAGAGGATTTTGCATTGGCTACTCAGTATCTGCAATAATTGCTACTCTAGGAGTACAAAAAGGAATATTATTCTTTACAGTTACAATGTTACTACATAATTTGATTTTCATACCAGTAATAATTTGCATGACAATTAGTTGTATGAAATTATATAAATCAATTATGAAAGACAGAAGACGAGAAAATATAAAACTAGAAATAATAAGACATACACTAATATCAATTATGTTAAGTCTCCTTTTAGTAGTGGCATCATTGGTTGAAAGTTATGTATCTACTAACTTGCTTATGTTAACTATAAAATTCTTTTAAAAAAATTACAAAAATCATTTGCTTTTTGTGAATAAGTATGATATAACATATACAGTGTTTATGTAAATTGTATAAATTAGATATTTATAAAAGAAGGGGTAATGGCAAAGATGGAAAAACAGATTAAACAATTTTTGGATTTTTTACAAAATGAAAAAAGGGTATCAAATAACACACTACAATCATATAGTAGAGATATACACCAATTTGAAAGTTACTTAAGTCAAAATAAAATAAATTACAACAAAGTGGATAATACAAAAATACAAGAATATTTGAAACATTTACAAGATTTAAATAAAAAAACATCAACGATATCAAGAAATTTAGCTTCTATTAGATCTTTTTATCAATATCTAATTAGAATAAAGAAAATGAAATATGACCCAACAGATAATATACAATCACCAAAAGTAGAAAAAAGAGTTCCTAGCGTATTAACAGCTGATGAGGTTGAAAAGCTATTAAGCCAACCAAAAGATGTTGACTTAAAAGGAACTAGAGATAAAGCAATGCTAGAAGTGGCTTATGCTACAGGAATGAGAGTTACAGAGATTATTTCTCTAGATTTGGAAGACGTTCATATAGAAGATGGATTTATTACTTGCAAATCTGCAAATAAACAAAGAAACATACCATTAGGCTCTATATCTATAGCAGCTCTAAATGAATACATAAAAGATGCACGACCAATAATGATAAAAGACGAAAACGAAAAAGCATTATTCGTTAATGTAAACGGAAAAAGACTAACCAGACAAGGATTCTGGAAAATTGTTAAATTTTATAAAGAGCAAGCACACATTACAAAAGACATAACACCACACGTACTTAGACATTCTTTTGCAACACATTTATTACAAAATGGTGCAGACTTAAAGGCAATACAAACAATGCTTGGACATTCTGATATATCATCAACACAAGTATATACGCAATTTCAAGATGCAGGAATAAGAGATATTTATAGAAGAACACATCCAAGAGCATAGGAAAATATTAGAACTAGTCGTTAAACAGTAGCGACTAGTTTTTTGCATACAAGTAGGTTATATTGAAAATAAAAGAATTTTGTGGTACAATATATTATATTTGAAGATATGAGGAGGAGAGGACTATGAAAATTAGCATACAATCAAGTGGCAATACTGTATCGCAAAATTCAAGCATAATAAATGATTTAAATGTAGGAAGAGGAAATGTTGATATATCTGTGAAAGATTCGTCTTTTACACAGGATTCGCAAGTATTAAATAATATAAATATTGAAAAAGGAAACGTTGGTGTACAAGTAAAAGACAGTGAATTTAAAAGTGGTTCAAGAGTAATAAGGAATCATAGTGTAGAAAATGGAGCTTTACAAGTTGATTTAGAAAATACATCTTTAGAAGCAGAAAATGAATTTGATAAGAAAAGTGACATCCCTAATAAGCAAACAAATAATAGTAATATAAAAAAAGATAGGCCAATTATTCGTGCAGAATATAATGAAGAATATTCAAAACCGGAAACAGCTATAGTAGCACCAGCTAGAAAAAAATCATTACTTCAAAGAATAATAGAATTTTTTACAGGAACTAAAAGGAATATTAGTGAAACACAAGATATATCACAAGAAATTGTTTTTTCTAAGAAAGAACATAAAAAATTCGTAGATGAATTATCTAGAAATGGACAATTAAAAAATATAACAAGAACATTAGAAGAAGATAAAGATAGAGGTAGAGAAGATACTCAACAAAGCAGAGAAGAAGATGAAAGATAAATTTTTGTATATAAATATAAAAACAGGCGCGAGGTGAATTTCACTTCGCGTCTGTTTGTCGGATTAAACTTATAAAACTATATCGAATTTTAGTATTTTAGAAAAGCAAATTGGAAAAATTGGGATTCTTTCTTGCCATGGAACGGACTAACCAATTTTCATCCTTTGCTAAAATAGCAATAACTCTAGGAGTAGCTTTTTGATTGAGTGCTACATTCTCACGAACCCAATATTCTTTATCGCTTGTTAGTTCTTCAAGCGTTTCAGGCAAAGTATTGGGATTATATCCTACCTGAGCTCGAATAACACAGTATTCATCTGTTGCTAAAACTGCAAGTATTTTAGGCGAAGTATTGGAATTGCCTGCAACGGCATAACGAACTTCCCAACTTTTATCCTTTGCCAAAATTGCAAGGGCTTCAGATGAAGTCCCGGGATAGTTTGCAATAGATTCAGCAAGTGAAGTGGAGATGGGATTATTATTCACCAACTCTGTAATGATTTGAGATAGAATGCCAGACTCTGCTAAAATGCTAATAGCTTCAATCCGATTTTTCATAACAAAACAAAATCCTCCTTATTAGAATTATCTAATAAAAATAAAAATGCGAACTTGTATGTATTATTTCTCCCCATACATAGGATAACAACATAATAATAGCAAAAAATAGAATTATGTCAACTATACTTTTGCGTAATATATATTAAACTGTTTTCAGAAAAAATCCTCTAAAACCACTTGACATAACTGCCTAATAAATATAAAATATATATGTGGGAAAAAAATATATTTTACAAATTTTATATAAATTTAGATATATTTATTGTACATTGAAAATTTAATAGAAAGAGGTGTAAAAGATTATGCAAATTATAATCTATATCGCCATATTTCTAATCACAGCAGTTATTTTTACTTTTGTTGGATTTATAATAAGAAAAAAAATAGCTGAATCTAAATTAATAAGCGCAGAAAATGAAGCGAATCAAATAATTGAGAGAGCAAAAATTGAAGCTGAAAACAATAAAAAGGAAGAAATTTTTAAGGCTAAAGAGGAAATTTTAAGTGCAAGACAAGATTTAGAGGATGAGATTAGAGAAAGAAGAGGCGAAGTACAACAACAAGAAAAAAGACTAATTCAAAAAGAGGAAAACCTAGAAAGAAAGTTAGAAATGATTGATCAAAAGGAAAGAAATTTATTACAAAAAGAGGATGATTTAAAAGCAAAAAATCAAAAAATTGATGAAATCACTAACAAACAAATGGAAGAATTACAAAGAATTTCAGGTTTATCTTCAGAAGAAGCAAAAAAACAATTACTTTCAGAACTTGAAAAAACAATGACTGCAGAAAAGGCAGCAGTAATTAGAGACATCGAAAGCAAAACAAAGGAAGAGGCAATAAAAAGTGCCAGAGAAATTGTGGGATATGCTATACAAAAATGTGCAGCAGACCATACATCAGAAACAACAGTATCTATAGTATCACTTCCAAATGATGATATGAAAGGAAGAATTATAGGAAGAGAAGGTAGAAACATAAAGGCATTAGAAACATTAACTGGTATCGACCTAATAATAGACGATACACCAGAAGCTGTAGTAATATCTGGATTTGACCCATTAAGAAGAGAAGTTGCCAAAATTGCTCTAGAAAAGCTAATTGAAGACGGAAGAATACATCCATCTAAGATAGAAGAAATGGTAGAAAAGGCAAAAGAAGAAGTAGAAAACACAATAAAGGAAGAAGGAGAAAGAGCAGTTTTAGAAACTGGAGTTGTTGGATTACATCCTGATTTAGTAAAACTTTTAGGAAAACTAAAATACAGGACAAGTTATGGACAAAATGTATTAAACCACTCAATAGAAGTATCAAACTTAGCAAGAATAATGGCAGAAGAATTAGGATTAGACCCAAAACTTGCAAGAAGAGCTGGTTTACTACATGATATAGGCAAAGCATTAGACCATGATATGGAAGGAACACACGTAGAAATAGGTGTGGAAATTCTAAAGAAATACAAAGAAAACGAAAAAGTAATAAATGCCGTACAAGCACATCATGGAGATGTAGAGCCACAAACAATAGAGGCAGTTTTAGTACAAGCAGCAGATGCA
>CALXVA010000052.1 GCA_944391835.1 uncultured Clostridia bacterium
TCAGAAATGGAAAATGCCTTTAACTTAGTAAAACAAGAAGCAAAAGTATCATTTAATGATGATGCCATATATATGGAGAAATTCATAGTAAACCCAAGACACGTTGAAATGCAAGTGTTAGCAGACGAGCAAGGAAATGTAGTACATTTAGGAGAAAGAGATTGCTCTGTACAAAGAAGAAATCAAAAAGTTTTGGAAGAAAGCCCATCAATGATACTAACAGAAGAGCTAAGAGCAAAAATGGGAAAAGCAGCAATTAGAGCAGTTAAAGCATCTGGTTATACTAATGCAGGAACTATAGAATTTTTAGTGGATAAAGATAAAAATTTCTACTTTATGGAAATGAACACTAGAATACAAGTAGAACATCCGGTAACAGAAATGGTAACTGGAATAGACATAGTAAAAGAACAAATAAAAATAGCATCAGGAGAGCCATTAAGTTTCACACAAAAAGATGTAGAATTTAGAGGCCATGCAATAGAATGTAGAATAAATGCAGAAAATCCAGATAAAAACTTTAGACCATGCCCAGGCAAGATAACAGAACTAAACTTACCAGGCGGAAACGGTGTAAGAGTAGACACTGCAGTATATACAGGATACACAATCCCACCAGTATATGACTCAATGATTGCAAAGCTTATAGTTCATGCAAAAAACAGAAACGAAGCCATAGCAAAAATGAAAAGAGCACTAGAAGAATGTGTTATAGAAGGAATAGATACAAATATAGACTTCTTATTTAGAATATTATCAAATGAACATTTTGTAAACAATGATTACGACACATCATTTATAGAAAAGTATATGTAAATGTCGGGTTTAGGGACAGGCTCTTTTCCGACAAACATGTCGGGTTTGGGGACAGGTTTATTTGAGACAGACTTGTCATCTTAGGAGAGAGGTCTACTTGAGACAGACTTGTCATCTTAGGAGAGAGGTCTACTTGAGACACATCTGGTTATCTTAGGGGACAGGTCTGGCATAGATTAAGAAATAACCTTTGTCTTTTTACCTGTCCCAAAAGTTGCCAAAAGGCACTTCGGTGACAGGCACCAAGGTGCCAATTTCAATAATGGAGGAATAAAAATGGTTATTGATAAAATAAAGAAAAGAATAGAATTAGATAATGAAAACGACAATCAAGAAAAAGAAGAGCATCGAAGCGACATTCCTGTTGGCAAATGGGTAAAATGTAGTAAATGTAAGGAAATATTATATAAAGAAGACCTACACAAAAATTACAGCGTGTGTCCAAATTGTGGGAATCATTTTAGGTTATCTAGCAGAAGAAGAGTTGAGCAAATTATAGATGAAGGAACTTTTAAAGAGTTCAATTTGAAAATTGATACAGATAATCCTTTAAAAATGGATGACTACATAAAAAAACTAGAAGCATTAAGAGAAAAAACGGGACTAGATGAAGCAGTAAAATGTGGTATTGGTAAGATAAATTCAGAAAAAATTGTATTATGTGTTATGGATAGTAATTTTATGATGGGTAGCATGGGAAAAGTAGTTGGCGAAAAAATTACATATTCCATAGAAAAAGCAATAGAACTTAAATTGCCAATAATAATCTTTTGTGCGTCTGGTGGCGCTAGAATGCAAGAGGGAATAGTATCTTTAATGCAAATGGCAAAAACATCGGCAGCAGTAGAAAAATTAAACAAAGCAGGAAATTTATATATTTCGGTTCTTACAGATCCAACTTATGGTGGTGTTACAGCAAGTTTTGCAAGCTTGGGAGACATTATTTTGGCAGAACCTAATGCAATGATTGGTTTTGCTGGGCAAAGAGTTATTAAGCAAACTATAGGACAGGACTTGCCAGAGGGATTCCAAACAGCAGAATTTTTGCTAGAACATGGATTTGTAGATAAAATTGTAAATAGAAAAGATATGAAAGAAACCTTGCATAAGTTATTAGTTTTAAATAAATAAGTTTATACAGAAATAAAAAGAAAGGACTGTGGTTAAAGTTGGCAACCGTAACTGCATGGGATAGAGTAAAAATAGCAAGAGAAGCAGATAGACCCACTGCTTTAGATTACATAGAAAATATATTTGACGAATTTATGGAACTTCACGGAGATAGATACTTTAAAGATGATAAATCAATAGTGTGTGGTTTGGGAAACATTGGCAAACAAAACTACACAATTATTGGTGAGCAAAAAGGTCGAAACACCAAGGAAAATATTGAAAGAAATTTTGGCATGCCAAATCCAGAAGCATACAGAAAAGCATTAAGATTTATGAAACAAGCCGAAAAATTTCGGTAGACCTATTGTTACCTTTATAGATACAAAAGGAGCTTATCCAGGACTTGGAGCAGAAGAAAGAGGGCAAGGAGAAGCTATTGCTAAAAACCTAATGGAAATGTCTGATTTAAAAGTTCCTATTATAGCTATTGTAATAGGAGAAGGCTCAAGTGGCGGAGCATTAGCAATAGGTGTAGGAGATAGAGTTTTGATGCTTGAAAATGCAGTATATTCAATACTTTCTCCAGAAGGATATGCAAGTATACTTTGGAAAGATAGTTCTAGAGCAGAAGAAGCCGCAGAAAAAATGAAATTAACGGCTAAGGATTTACTTAAACTAGGTGTAATTGACGAAGTTTTAAAAGAGCCAGATGGTAACGCAAAAAATGATGTAGAAAAAATGTCAGAAACTATGAAAAAGAGAATAGTTTCTATTACCAAGGAATTACAAAAAATAGATAAAGAAACACTAGTAGAATCTAGATATGAAAAATATAGAAAAATGTAGCACAATAAATTTGCAAAAGGGGACGGGCCTGTTTTGTAAAAAGGTAAACATAAATATATTTATTATTTTAATAAAAGCAAATAAATTTTAATGTGTAAAAAGAGGAGGAAACACAATGTTATTAGAAAACAAAAAAGTCTTAATTATGGGAATTAGAAACAAATGGAGTATTGCATGGGGAGCAGCTAAATCAGCAGCTGACAATGGTGCAACAGTATTATTCACATTTATGGGAGAAGAAAATAGAGGTAAAATAGAAGAGTTAATCTCTGAAATACCAGGAGCAAAAGCTTATGAATGCGATGCATCAGATGACGCTAAAATAAAAGAATGTCTAGAAAAAATAAAAGCAGAAAATGGAAAGTTAGATGGAATATTACATAGCATAGCTCATGCAAATACAGAAGACTTAAGAAATGACTTTATAACAACAAGTAGAGAAGGATTTGCACATGCGAATGATGTAAGCGCATATTCATTTGTTGCAATTGCAAGAATAGCAGATGAACTAGACATGTTAAACGATGGAGCAAGCTTAGTATCTTTAACATACTATGGTTCAACAAAAGTATTACCAGGGTATAACGTAATGGGAGTTGCAAAAGCTGCACTAGAGACAAGTGTAAGGTATTTAGCAGACAATTTAGGAAAGAAAAATATTAGAGTAAATGCAGTATCTGCAGGACCAATAAAAACATTATCAGCAAAAGGAATTAAAGATTTTGGAAGTATACTAGATGTAGTTGAAGAAAAAGCACCACTAAGAAGAAATGTTACAACTACAGAGGTAGGAGATGTTGTAAGTTTCTTATTTAGCCATATGTCATCAGCAATTACTGGACAAGTAATTTATGCAGATAATGGATATAACATAATGGGAATTTAATGAAAACCGTGGACAAAAGGGATACACCTTTTTGTCCACGGTTACTTAATCTTTATGCTCATGGCTATACTTTAGTTTAGTTGCCATGCCTCCTCTAATGTGCCTTTCGGCTTTATTTTCATCTAAAATGCTTCTTACTTCGCTAGCTAAATAAGGGCTTATTTTTTGCAATCTTTCGCTAACATCTTTGTGTACCGTGCTTTTACTAATACCAAATTTTTTTGCGGCACCTCTTACAGTATCTTTACTATCTATGATGTAATGTGCTAGATTTATTGCACGTTCTTCTATATACATTTTTCCCAATTCTAAAAACCCCCTCAAAAAACTATGTTTTGTTACATTGTATTCGTGGGGGAAGTACAATAGAACAAAAAAAGTAGCAATGTACTTCGGAGAAAAGTTAACCAAATCCCATTATTCGACATAAAATATAATGACTGACTAATTAATATTAGGGGTGAGGTTGAAAGTGAATGCAATAAAAAAAGGAGATATTGTGGCGAGAAAATCTCATAACAAAGATGTGATTTTCGTTGTGAACTTAGTAATAAATAATAAAATAGCAATATTATCTGGCATTACAACAAGACTAAAGGCAGATAGTTATTTAGACGATTTAGAAATAGTAGATAAAAGAGAAATAGAAAAAACATACAAGGAAATTGAAGAAAAAATAGCAAGTAAGGCAAATAAGAATAATCAAAAAGCAACAACAAGTTTATTAAAAAGAAGCAACAAAATTATTTATACTGGTAAAATACTACACTTAGATGGAGACAAAAAATATAGCGAAAAGTCTAATGCATATTATAAAAAAATGGGACTAAAAGCAGTTGTAAGAAACATTCCAGAAAGTAGACAAGTAAACTTAGCAAATGACTTAATAGATAGATATAATCCTGATATAGTTGTAATAACTGGCCACGACCGGTATGCTAAAGTCAGGAAGAAATTACGAGGATATAAATAATTATAGAAATTCACGATACTTTGCTCAAACAGTAAAGAACATTAGAAAGAACAGCAAAAATAAGAATTTAGTAATTTTTGCAGGAGCATGTCAAAGTTATTATGAAGCTTTAATTGCAGAAGGAGCAAACTTTGCCTCGTCTCCTGCACGAATTTTGATAGATTTTATTGACCCACTTGTAGTGGCTGAAAAAATCGCTACTACAGATTCTACTAAATTTTTAACAATACATGATATAGAAAATGATTTGAGAGATGGAGAAAGAGGAATAAATCGGAGTTGGTGCAAGTGGGAAAAAAAGGACTGTAATTATTTGATTTTTTTACTATAATATGTTAACATGTAGTAAATATATAAATAATAGAGGATAATTAATATGAATACAAAAGAAACGAATGAAATTGTAAAAAATGATTTAAAAGAAGCTAAAATTGAAATAGACACAGAGAGTTCTAATAAGAAAGAGAGTAGAAAGAAAACATTCAAAAGGATAAGTAGAGGCATTTGTATAGTATTATTTAACATAATTTTTCCATTTCTGATATATGTAATTTCGAATATCAATAATCCAATGTTTTTTTTATTACGAAGATTGAAAATAGCTTCCCATGAGTTTATTTATTTTGAAATTTTGTACGAAATTATAATAGTATATGGTTTTTACTTCTTATTTAAGGCTATCTTAAAAAAGAGTCTTAGAAGCAATATATCAATAGCTATATTATTTAACTTAATTTCAATAATATCATTTTATAAGCTACAAGTAGTAGAAAAACCATTTTTACCAGAGGATATACTGCTAATAGGAAATGCTTTTGAAATTGCAAGATATGGAAATCTGCAAATAGAACCAATATTACTTTTACAAGTATTTTTAACCACTATTCTGCTAGTAATTCAGGGACTGATTACGTGGTATTCAAAATATGAAAAATACTATAAAAGAATTACCAGAATTATAGTAGGAACTTTATCAGCAATAATACTATTAATCGCTTGTTTAGGAAATTGGACAAATGTAGAAGGCTTGGAAGAAGATGACTACGATTATAAAGTTAATCACTATCATTATGGTGCTACAATAAATTTCTGTAAAAATATGTATAAATTAGTGGAAAATCCAGAACTGGATATATATAGTGTAGATAGATTAAATAAAATAAAGGAAGAAAGTGCAGATTTAAACATCAAAAATGAAGAAACAGAAATAAATCCTAATATTATAGTAATTATGGCAGAAGCTTTTTCTGATATAACAGAAGTTGATGGTTTAGAATTTAGCGCTGAGCCATTAGAAAATTATAAAAAATTACAAGAGGAAGGTGCTAGTGGAAAAGCAACAGTAAGCATATATGGCGGGGAAACATCAACATCTGAATTTGAATTCTTAACAGCTAGTACAACAAGGTTTGTTCCACAAGCAAGATATCCATATTCTCAAGCTATGAAGGGAGATACAATATCCATTGTTAGTGTCCTAAAAAATGAAGGTTATTATACCACATCAATACATCCAAATAAAGGTGGATTTTACAATAGAGAAAATGCATATAAACATTTTAGATTTGACAATAGCATCTTTATTAATGATATGGAAGATATACAAAATTATTATCAGGAAAATGTGTCCGATATGGATGTGGCTGAGGAAATAATAAAACAATATGAAAATACACAGGCAGACAAAAAATTTATATTTACCATTACAATGGAATCTCACATGCCTTATGTGTCAGACAAATATAGTGAAAAAGATATTGAAGTTACTTCAAATGAACAATATAATCTTTCTGAAGAAGATATGGAAGAAATTGAAACATACACGCAAGGATTATATAACTTTGATAAGGCTCTAAAATATTTAACAGATTACTTTAATGAAAAAGAAGAAGAAGTAATGTTAGTAGTATTTGGTGACCACTTGCCAGCACTTAACTCTTTATACGAAAAGTGCGTATGGAGAAAATATAGAAAAATATCAGACACCATACTTAATATGGACTAATTATGATACAGAAATAAATGTAGAAAAAAACATATCTTTAGCAGGCTTAGCTACAAGAGTATTAGAAAATGCAAACATAGATATGCCATGGTATTATGATTTTATATACGAATTTTATAAAGAGTATCCTGTTTTCGAAAAGAGATTTATTATAGATAAAGAAGGAAATGTTCTACCTGATGATATAAATAATGAACTAATAGAAGATTACAACATTATACAGTTTGACATTTTATTTGAAAAAAATATCGAAAAAGAGCAATAATTTAAATATATTACAACTTTGTTACGAAAATGTAATGAAAATGTAAAATACACTACAATAAGTGCTAAGAGCCTAGAGCACCAACATTTCTAAGCTAGATACACCAATCACTTTACTTTGACTTAGGTCCAATTTTATGATATTATTCAATTAGAAATAAAGAAGTAGGTGGTTAAATGATTTGCCAAAAAGATATTACTAATTTA
Source organism: uncultured Clostridia bacterium (assembly GCA_944391835.1). GTDB lineage: Bacteria > Bacillota > Clostridia > TANB77 > CAG-508 > CALXVA01. Next base: position 7,111 of record CALXVA010000052.1, read on the forward strand.
AAAACAGATATTGATGAAAAAATTGGGCAAAAAATAATAGTAAAAGGCTCATTAGGAAGGAGTAAATCGTTTGAAAAAGAAGCTACTATAGAGAAAGCCTATCCAAATTTATTTGTGATTAAGTTTGACGAAAATAATAGAAATGTAAGTTATAGTTATACTGATATACTTACTAGAACCATTGAGGTAGATGTATTTGATGGAACAGGTTATAGTCCATTAATACCAAGAGTGCCAGTAGTGGAAGCTTAAATAGCCATAAAACATTTTTATACTTTAACAAGAAAAATTCCTAGAAATAGGAATTTTTTTTGAGCTCCTCAATATATATTAAGTAATTAGATTTTTAAGGAGGGGTATAAATGTCTATAGAAACTACCAGGGACAACATATCTGTTAATCATATTATAGGTCAAAAAACCGAGAACTTTATTGCTCAAAGCGATAGCATAATTCCAGATATAAAGCCAGATATATTAAATGATATATTTACAAGTGGAACAGTATGCATTTACAAAAAAGAGATAAATGAGGGCAAAATCAGGCTAGATGGAGGAGTAAACACATACATAGTCTACCAAGCAGATGACGAAAACAATAGTGTAAGGAGCCTTAATGTTAATTTGGATTTTACTCAAATGATAGATATGGAAAATGCTAGACCAGAGATGAACTTAAGAGTAAAAGTCACCTTGAAAAACATAGAATGTAAGGTAATAAACGGAAGAAAAATAAATGTAAAGGCATTTATAGAAGCAGAAGTTAAAATCAGCTCAAATGAGGATATACAAGTAATAAATGGAGTAAACTTAAGTGGAATACAAACATTAAACAAAAGTTTGAATGTAAACTCTCTAGTCGGAAGAGGTATGGTAAGAACTTATGCAAAAGACACATTAGTAATAGATAACATAGACAATCTATCAGAAATAATGAAAGTAGACCTAAATGTATCAAATAAAGACATAAAGGTAAGTTACAATAAAGTGCTTGCAAAAGCAGACTTAAACGTAAAGATTCTATACCTTACAGAGGACAATAGAATAAATTCAGTGCAAAGCACAATACCAGTAATGAGCTTTATAGACATTGAGGATGTAACAGAAGATGACTCGTATAATACAGAATATGAAATAAAGAACTTGGTTATAAAACCTAATAATGTAGACGAACACTCAATATATGTAGAAGTTGAATTAGAGGTATCTTGTGAAGTTTATAAAAACCAAGAAATAAATCTTATACAAGACCTATATAGCCCAAAAACGAACGTATCATTTACACAAAAACAAATAAATGTAATGGAAAGGAGAGAAAATGCTCAAAATACATGTAATATAAGAGAAAAACAAATGTTACCAGAAATTGGAGCAAATAAAATTTATGATGTAGAAACATCTGTAAATATTACAAAACAAACTTTATTAAATGATAGAATCTTATACGAGGGAGAAGTGACTTTAAATTATATATTTAACGAAGGGAACGGAATTAGTACAAAGAAAACCACTATACCATTTAACTTTAGTATGGACTTTAAAGGAGTTAGTCCAAACTCAAATATAACTACTAATATGGAAATAAGTACTCAAGACTTTGTAGTAACTACAGATGGAGAAATAGAGGTAAAAATTGATATAATGTTTAATGTTACACTAGTAGATACTGTAGAGATAAATATAATCGACGACATAAACGAGGAAGAAAATAGGGGAAACAATACTTGCAGTTTGGTAATATATTATGCAAAAGATGGGGACACAATTTGGAAAATAGCTAAGAAATTTGGAAGTACCATGGAGGAGATTATAAGGATTAATGGAATTGAAAATGAGAATAAATTAAATATAGGTCAACAGTTATTTATTCCTAGATATAATGGATAAAATCTTTAGTAGAAATAGAATAAAATTACCAAACTTTGATAAGTTTGTATATAACAAAAAAGCTAGAAAATTTATAAATATAATCGCAATACTTTTAATTGCGATTATTGTATTTAAAATAGCAGTAAATGCAACTATTCCAATTATTGATGAACAATGTAGAACAATGGCAAAATCTATAGCAACCAAAATTTCTAATGAAGAAGCAACAAGGGTAATGGCAGATTATGAATATGAGGATTTTTGTATGGTAGAAAAGGACGAGGAGGGAAATATAAAGCTAATAAGCACAAATATGATAACAATAAATAGAATAATATCAGACATACCAATACTAATGCAAGAAGATTTGGAAAAGGAAGAAAACAACACCTTTACACTAAAACTAGGAAGTTTTACAGGAAGTAAATTTTTTGCTGGAATGGGACCAGATATAAAAATAAAAATGATGACAGATGGTACAGTGGAAACAGACTTAAGGTCAGAGTTTAAAGAAGCAGGGATAAATCAAACCTTGCATAGAATCTATTTGGAAGTAAAATGCAATGTAAACATTTTAACTCCGTATCATACAATAAGCGAAACAATAACTAACCAAGTGCTTCTAGTAGAGGGGGTAATAATAGGAAACATACCTGATGCATATTACAATTTAGAAGGACTAAACGAAGAACAAAGTATGGAATTTATAGACTAAAAAGAAGGCTACAGGATAATGGTTTTTATAAAATAAGCTAGTAAAACCCTAGGTAATATGTATATTTAGAGAATTTTTTTTGTTCCTTGGTGTCGCACCATTTCTAATGATAAAAAGAAAAATTTATTTTTCTTTTTATCGCAGGAAAGGTGCTCCAAATCGCACTCGCTTCAAAGAAGCTCGTTTGGTCGCTTACGCGTCACTACAAAAATTTTCTAAATATACATATTACCTAGGTTCAGAACCTAAACTTATACAAAAACCATTATCTAGTAACTTATATAACGAAATGTGAATAAAAAATTGTCCATTTGCTCTAATTATATGATATAATAAGTTAAAAATGTATGAAAGAAAGGGATAAAAATGATAGATTTAGATAAAGCAAAAAAGGAATTCGAAAAATATGTAAAGCCTTATGACATACAAAATGCTAAAATAAGTAGAAAAATAGCTCATTCATATAGAGTAGTAGAGGTATCGGAACAAATTGCAAAAAGTTTAAATTTAACAGAAGAAGATATAGAACTTGCGAAACTAATTGGATTATTACACGATATAGGTAGATTTGAGCAAATAAGAATATATGACACCTTTAGTGATAAAGACAGTATAGACCATGCAAATTTAGGGGTAAAAATTCTTTTTGAAGATGGCTTAATAAGAAACTTTATTGAAGAAAATAAATATGACGAAATAATATATAAAGCAATAAAAAATCATAATAAATATGCTATAGAAGAGGGACTAAACGAAAGAGAACTACTTCATGCAAAAATAATAAGAGATGCAGATAAAACCGATATATATGAGATATATATTAATGATTTAGCCAAAAACGTATATGTAGCATATAATTATGACAACATTTCAAAAGAAAAAATTTCTGATAAAATATTAGAGACAGTTAAAGCACATAAATTAGTTAATAGATACGATATTAAAAACGAAGCAGATAAGTATGTTTCCTCACTTGCATTTGTATTTGATTTCTATTTTAAAAAGGGACTAGAAATTGTTAAAGAGAGACAATATATAACTAAATTAATAAATAGGGTAAAAACAAAAGATAATGAAGCTGAAATGAATTTGATAGAAGAAAACATACAAGAGTACTTTAAAGAAAGAAATGTATAAGCAGAAAAAATTCAATATTTTATAACTAAAAAACTCGGAGTTTCGAAACTTCCGAGTTTTTTGATAAAACATATTATCTCTTACTAAATTGTGGAGATTTTCTAGCCTTTTTAAGACCATATTTCTTTCTTTCTTTCATACGTGGATCTCTTGTTAAGAATCCAGCAGATTTTAATACAGGTCTGTATTCACTATTTGCTTCTAATAATGCTCTAGCAATACCTAAACGAATTGCTCCAGCTTGGCCTGTGAATCCACCACCTTGTACTTTACAAATAACATCATATTTGTCAACTGTATTTGTAACAGTTAAAGGTTGTTTAACTATAACCTTTAATGTTTCTTGTCCTAAATATTCATCTATACTAACACCATTTATAGTAATTGTTCCTTTTCCTTCTAC
>CALXVA010000053.1 GCA_944391835.1 uncultured Clostridia bacterium
GTTCTATCAGTGCCTTTCTTTACACCATCAATAAATACTTTAATAGTTATTGTTCCTTTTCCAGATACCGGTACAGTGATATTAGTTGCATCTTTTCTTTGAGTCTCTTTATAAACAACTTCATCATTTACTCTAACCTCTAGCTCGACTGTTGGGTTTATCTCAGTACCTGTGTCATCTACGTCTATTACACCACCTGTTAATGATTTTAAATTTATATTTACAGTTCCTTCTTTTATTTCTTGTATTTTATTTACCGTAAGTGTTACTTCTGTTCCCTCGTCTACTGTTGTGCCTACGTCTAAACTTTGTTTTAATACAACGCCATCATCTTTACTTGTGTCTTCTTCATATACTATATCCACTTCAAAACCTAAATCTGTTAGTGTTTTCTTTGCATCTGTTTCTTTATCACCTACAACGTGTTCCATTGTTATTTGTTTTATTCCTGTACTTACATATATTGTAACTGTTTCACCTGCATTGACTTTTTCATCTGCTTCTGGGTCTTGTCTTATTACATATCCTGCTTGAACTTTGCTATTTGCCTCTTCTACAACTTTTACTTCAAATTCTTCTGCTTTAACTTCTTGCTCTGCCTCTTCTCTTGTCTTTCCCACAACATCAGGTACAATCTTTATATTTTCCCCTTTGCTGATTACAATTTTAACTGTTGAACCATCTTTTACTAGGTATCCGTCTATAAATTGTGGTTCTTGTGAAATTACTTTGCCAGCCTCTACATCTGAACTAAATTCTTCTGTAACTTCTAGTTGTAAACCTGCATTTGTTGCAGCCTGCTCTGCCTCTGCTTTTGTCATATTTACAAAATTTGGTAAGTTTACATCATCTACTCTTCCCCAATTTAATATTGCCTGTGTTCCAAAGAAGCCTATTACTGGTATTAGTATTAGTAAAAGAATTATAAGTATATATTTTACTGCTTTATGCTTTGCAAAAAACTCACCTAATTTGCCTTTTTTCTTTTTTTCGTTATCTGCTTCTTTAGAGTTTTCTCTATTATTTGTTTCTACATCTTTTATAGTATCTATTCTTTGTGTATATGCCATTTCATTTGAAGATGTACGTACAAAATCTCCATCTGGGTTTTTAAGCGCCATATTCAAATCTTTTAACATTTCTGTAGCTGATTGATAACGTAAGTTCACGTCTTTTTCCATTGCTTTCATTATTATTTTATTAACTGAATATGGTATTGATGGGTTTAGTTTTATTGGCTCCACTGGTTTTTCTTGCATATGCTTTAAAGCAATTGATACTGGTGTATCTGCATCGAATGGTACTCTACCTGTTAACATTTCATACATTACAACGCCTAGTGAGTATAAATCTGATTTTGCATCAGTGTATCCTCCTCGTGCATGTTCAGGTGAAAAATAATGTACTGATCCAATTGTTGTGCCAAATGCTGTAATTGTAGAATTTGATACGGCCTTTGCAATTCCAAAGTCTGTAACTTTAGCAATTCCATCCTCTGTAATTATTATATTATGTGGTTTTATGTCTCTGTGTACAATATTATTTCTATGTGCTACTTCTAAAGCAGATGCTATTTGTATAGCAATATTTAGTGACCATTTCCATGGAAGCACACCATCTTCATCTATTATTTGTTTTAGGGTTTTTCCTTGAATTAGTTCCATTACAATATAGTAGATATTATCTTGATGTCCTACATCATATATTGACACAATATTTTGATGAGCTAAACTAGCTGCTGATTGCGCTTCTGTATTAAACCTTCTTATAAATTCCTCATCTGTTGTAAATTCTTCTCTTAAGACTTTAATAGCTACATATCTTTTTAAAACTTGATCCTGTGCTTTGTATACTGTAGCCATACCACCTTTACCAATTATCTCTAGTATTTCATACCTATTTCCTATTATTTTTCCTTCTAGATTCATAATAAATCTTCTCCTCTTAACTTATAATAATGACTGTAATATTGTCATATCCTCCTGCTGAATTTGCTTCGTTTATTAAATTGTTTGTTGCCTTACTTATATCTTGTTTTATTAGTTCATATATTCTTTTTTCATCTACCATGTTTGTTAAGCCATCTGAACACATTATAAATATGTCACCTTTTTCAAAGTTTCTTGCCCTCAAATCTGGTTCAACATAAGGTGTGCAACCCAGTGCTCTTGTTAGCATATTTTTTTTAGGATGTACTTTTGCCTCTTCTCTTGTTATTTTTTTATCTTCAACCAGTTGTTGTACATAACTATGGTCTTTTGTAAGTTTTCTAATAACATCTTTTCTTATTCTATATATTCTACTGTCTCCAACATGTCCAATATATGCCTTATTATTATATATTAAGCAAACTTCTAAAGTAGTACCCATACCTTCCAATTCTTTAATTTCTTTTGATTTTTCGTATACTACCATATTTGCATATTCTACAGCATTTCCTATTAATTTTAATATTTCTTCTTTTTCACTAAAATTATTACTAAAGTTGTTTTCTATATATTTTTTGGCAGATTCTACTGCAAGCTTACTTGCTATCTCTCCACCTTTATATCCTCCCATACCATCGGCTAGTATGCACAATTTTGGTACGGAATTCTCGTCAGAAGTATAGTAATAGTCTTGGTTTATTTCTCTAACTTTTCCTATGTCTGTTTTAGCAAAAACCATAATCAAACCTAACCTTTCATTTATTCTTCTTTTAAGCTTTTTCGTCTAAGTTGACCACATGCAGCATCTATATCTGAGCCTAATTCTCTTCTTATAGTTGCCACAATACCATTTTTGTTTAAGTAATCTCTAAATCTTATAATATTTTCATTTGTGCTTTTAACATAGTCTCCATTTTCTATTTTATTTATTGGAATTAAATTTACGTGGCATAACATACCTTTAAGTAATTTTACTAATTCCTTTGCATCATCTAAATTATCATTATTGTCTTTTGCTAAAGCATATTCAAATGATATTCTTTTATTTGTTTTATTTATATAATATTTGCACGCTTCCATTAGTTCTTCTATATTATATCTATTATTTATTGGCATCATGCTACTACGTTTTGCATCATTAGTTGCATGTAGCGAAATTGACAATGTGCATTGTAACTCTTCGTCTGCAAATTTGTATATCATTGGGACTAAACCGCTGGTTGAAATGCTTATATGCCTTGCTCCTATATTTAACCCTTTCTGATTATTTATTATCTTTATTGCTTTCATTACATTATCGTAGTTGTCAAATGGTTCGCCTATTCCCATAAATACAATATTTGATATTTTATCTCCAATATCTTGCTCTACTGCTAATATTTGTTCCACAATTTCTCCACAAGTTAGGCTTCTTATAAATTTTATTCCTGTAGAAGCACAGAATTTGCATCCCATTTTACAACCTATTTGTGAAGATACACATATTGTTTTTCCATGATGATATTCCATTAAAACACTTTCTATTGCGTTTCCGTCTAGTACATCAAATAAATATTTTTTTGTTCCGTCTGAAGCTTCTTGCTTTTTTAGGATTTTGAAATTACACATTGTATATTCTTTTTTTAGCTTTTCTCTTAGCTCTATAGATAAGTTAGTCATCTCGTCAAATTCTTTTACTTTATCTACATATAGCCATTTAAAAATTTGTTCTGCTCTATATTTCTTCTCTCCTAAAGCAACAAGTTCATTTTGCAACTCGTCTAAATTATATTCTTTTATATTTTTCACTGTAATTTTTATACCTCTTTTACGATGTTTCCTATCTTATATCATATTTTATAGTTTTTTTCAATAGGGTTTTTATTCTACTTTATTTTTGATTACAAGATTATGTTTTATACTTAAAAATTATTATAGCTTCTGTTGTAGGTTAGAGTGGGCTTCTAAAAAAAGTATGAAAATATGGAATGGAGAGTACTTTGAGTTAGAAATTCTTAAATAATTTTATGGAAAGAGTTCATCTCTGATGGAAGGGTGCCATAAAATTATTTTAGGATTTCTACGAAAAAGTAGCTGGACCGACATATTTGAAATACTTTTTTTAGAAGTTTATTCTAACCGTAAATAGAATTATAAGAACTTTAAAGTATAAAACATAATCTTTTGCTAGCTCTACAATTTCCTTAACTCTCTAATTCGTGCTTCGTAGGCTGAGATTGTATCCTCTTTTAAAGCTACTTCGTTATTTACACCAAGCATTTCTAATATTTTTTTTGTAAATAAAGGGTTTAAAATTAGAAGTGGCCCTATTAAATATGTTCCTATAAAGTTATTCTTTTTTATTCCTTCTATTTTGCTATCTTTATTTATTCCTATACCTTTTTCTACCTCTATAAATGGAATTTGAGTATTGTCTCCATACATCATTGTAAATTGGCTTTTAAATCCTATTACTTCTATATCTTCATACGTACCTATTAAATAGCTATTGTGCCTATGAAACATATCTCTTTTTGCATATACATCAAATATTCCTAAGCCATCTATTTTGCTTCCATCTTCGTTTTCTATGTATTTGCCAAGCACTTCTATAGCATTACCTGTAAATAGAAATACAACATTTTTTTCAATTAATTCTAGTATTCTCTCCTTATATGGTAATAGCTTTGCAATTACTTTTTCTTGTGTATTTTCTGTCATTGGGCCTAAATAGATTAAATTTACGTCTTCTTTAACAAATACTGGTTCTTCTTCTAAAGCTGTTTCTATAAATTCTGCATCTGGTATACACATTTTTAAGTATTTCATATTGTACATATCTCCAAACAAGTTACAAAATTCTGGAAATAAAATTTCTATTTTCATTTAAGTTCTCCTTCTTTATTTCTAATCATAACCTCTACTTTTTTCTTTGCTGATTCTTTTAATTCCATTGAGTATAAATCGTGTAATATAAATACCGTTTCTATTTCATCGAGCTTTATATTATCTAGTGCTGACATTTCATCTCTTTGGCATGAAATTTTAGACTTATCTATCTCTGCCATCTGTAGTCTTACATATCCATCTAAGTACCTTGCACCTGCAATGATGATTTGTTTTATACTTTCATCATTTAAAAATTCATAATCTGTATCATATTGCCAAGCAATGTTTTCGCTTCCATTTGCTGCCTCGTGTAAATCGTCTAGAAATAGCACTACAACTTTGTTGCCTTTATATTTACGTACATAGTCAAATACCCTAGAGCAAGCAATAGGATTCATACCTTTGGCTAGATGTGTAATAATTTTTATGCCGTCTACTACCTCTTCGCTATATCTTGTATCAACAATTTTTTGCTTTTTTAATGACTCATTTATTTGTTTTTGGCTAAGACCAATTTGTTTAAGCACAGTAATAACAGTAACAATATTATATATATTTATAATATTATCACTTATTAAGTCGTATTCTTCTATTAAGCTTCCATTTTTTAAAGTTAATTTCATGTTTTTCAAGTCTAAATTTGTTGCTAAATAGTCTATTTCTGGTGATTTAAAATCACATTTTGGACAATGTGCTTTTCCAATATGGTTGTACCTTACATATTCATATACTAATTTGGTATTACACTTTGGACATACTATTATATCTCTAGCAATGTTCTCGCACTTATCTGAGTCTGTAGGCAACCTATCTATGCCGAAATATATTCTTTTATTTTCTGGTGCTATATTGCTTGCAATTAAGTCATCACCGTTTAGTATTAGAGTGGTTTTCTTTGGAATATATTTTGTAAGAATTCCTGAAATAAATTCTGTATGTGCATTTCTTAAAAGTGAATCTCTAAACAAATTTGTGCATACTAAATAAGTAGGCGTTAAATATGGATACACCTTCGGTGCACTTCTTTCGTCCACTTCTAAAACAGCTAAGTCTTTTTTTGCTTTTCCCATAAGACTTGCTCCACTTATTAATGTAGTTGCTATTCCAGCAGCAATGTTTGAACCATATTTATTGTCTATAAATACATAGTTATTGTCTTTTAATATATCTTCTATCATATTACATACTGTGGTTTTTCCATTTGTGCCTGTAACTGCTATAATTGTTCGTGGCTTTTCTATTTTTCCTATAAAATCTGGACATACTTTAATCGCAAATTTTCCCGGAAAAAATGTAGCATTTCTCCTAAATAGTTTTAATAGCATAGCTCCAAATTTTGCTCCCCACAAAGCTATGTAAAATTTAAATCCTTTTTTCATCTAATTGTTTCCCCTTTGTTTGGATTTACCAATATTTTATACATGCATATTATATATTAAATATATATTTAAAGCAATAATTTGAAATAAATAATTATTAAATTAGTTACTAGATAATGGTAATTTTTTTATAACCATCATCTAATAACATAAATACTTTGGTAATAAACTTAATCTTTTGAATTATAATATCTACTCTCTAGTACATTCTAAAAAATTCTTCTACTGCGAACAGAATTATAAAAATACTGAACGAACTTCCTCCTGAAGCTAATAATATGGTATACGATATGACTAATTCTCTAAAAGAATTGTATTCACATAGGTAACTTTTATTAGAATTACAGAGGGGTGATTTTATAAAACTTATTTATATAAGTCTAAAATCCCCCCTCTTTATTTTTATTTCTTTAGTGCATCACAAAGTAAATTTTCTATTCTTGCTATTCTTTTTTCAAATACAGTATTTGTCATATCTGCAATTTTGTTATACTCTAGCAATTTTGAAAACTTTTGCATATTTACCTTATGATTGTTTTCAATAGTTTTTTGCATGTTTTTTTGTTCATTTTTTATTTCGTTTAATAATTCATTTATTTGTGTAATTATTGCTTCAAGTTCATCCTTTTCACTTTTAACTTTAGACATATAATCACCTCAACTTTATTGTGTAACTATATTATCATAAAATTGAAAATAACGCAATAGTTTTTGCGAAAGTTTGTTCAGTTTTTTATATTATTTTTCCTCCTCCTAAAACTATGTTGTTTAAATAAAATACTACAGATTGTCCTGGTGTTATTGCTCTTTGTGGTTCAGAGAACTTAAGCTTTGCAATATCATTTTCTATTTTTAAAGTTGCTTTTGCTGGTTTTGATCTGTAACGAATTTTTGCTTCAATTTCTATTTCTTGTTGCTCTATGTTCTGCTCCTTGTTTTGTAACATGCTTACATTTTTTAGAGAATCTATATCTATCAAAAAGTTTAGTTCATTTGCCATAAGCTCATCTGTATATAACTCTTTTTCTGTTCCTACTATTACTTCGTTTTTATCTTTATTCAGTTTTAGAACGTATAATGGCTCTTTATATGATACGCCTAGTCCTTTTCTTTGTCCAATTGTATAGTTTATAAGTCCTGTATGTTTTCCAACAATTTCTCCATTATTTAACACAATATTTCCCTCGCCCTTGGTCGTTTTGCCTTTATTATTTTCCGCTTTATTATTTTCTTTATCATTATAGTTGTAACTACTATTTTTTACATTATTTGTTCCAGCTAATAAATTTTCATCAGAAAATTTTTCTATATTACTATACTGTTTTAAGAAGCTTATATAATCATTATTTTGTATAAAGCATATCTCTTGACTGTCTTTTTTCTTTGCTACTTCTAAGCCGTTTTCTTCTGCAATTTTTCTAATTTCTGACTTATCTTTAAACTCTGCTAGTGGAAATATTATGTATGGTATAATTTCTTTATTTATTCCATATAAGAAATAACTTTGGTCTTTTTCTATTGCATCTGCTTTAGCAAGCACATATTGTTTAAACTTATCTGAATAAAAGCTTTTAGCATAGTGCCCTGTTGCTATATATTCACATCCAAGTTCTTTTGCAAATTTATAAAAAGCATCGAATTTCATAAACTTGTTGCATTCTACACAAGGGTTTGGAGTTTTAGCACACAAGTATGTACATATAAAGTTGTCGACTACTCTTTTCTGAAATTCTTCTCTTAAATCTATTACATAATGTTTTATTCCAAGCTTTTCGCATACTTTTTTTGCATCTTTTACTGCATTATTCTGTTTATTTTCACTATTTTCTAAAGTTTCTTTGCAATCATTGTTTGCTATAATTTTCTTAGAATCGCTATTTTCATTCTCTTCCCATAGTCTCATTGTCGCACCAATTACTTCATAACCTTGTTTTTGTAATAATATTGCTGAAACAGAGCTATCCACTCCTCCACTCATTCCTATTAGTACTTTTTTCCCCATTTTTTCTCCTATTTTTCTTCTACATCTATTTTTATATGTACATCTTTAAGTTGCTTTTCTGTAACCTTGCTAGGTGCTCCCATAAGCACATCTCTTGCCTTTTTGTTCTTTGGAAATGCTATAACTTCTCTTATATTATCAGAATCTGCTATAAGCATTACCATTCTATCTAGGCCAGCTGCAGCTCCTGCATGTGGTGGTGTACCATATTGGAATGCATTATATAATGCTCCAAATTTTGTTTCTACCTCTTTTTCGCTATAGCCTGCTATTTCAAATGCCTTAACCATTAGCTCTGGATCATGGTTTCTAACTGCTCCTGATGTCATTTCGTACCCATTACATACCACATCATATTGATATGCTAATATTTCTAATGGGGCTTTATTTTCTAAAGCTTCTTTTCCTCCTTGTGGCATTGAAAATGGGTTATGGTTAAAGTCTATTGTTCCTTCATCAGATAATTCATACATTGGGAAATCTGTTATAAAGCAAAATCTATATACATCTTTTTCTATTAAGTCCAATCTTTTTCCAAGTTCTATTCTAACTTGTCCTGCTATTTTTTGTGCCGTTTTTAGTTCATCTGCTATAAAGAATATTGCAGAGTTTTCTTTTACTCCATACTCTTTTGCCAAAATATCTTTTGCTTCGTCTGTTATGAATTTTGAAATACCACCTGTATAGCCCTCTGGCTCTACTTTAACCCAAGCTAAACCATTTGCTCCTGCCTCTTCTTTAGCAAAATCTGTCATACTATCAAAGAATTTTCTTCCTTGGCTTGCTCCATCTGGTACTACAATTATTTTTATAGTTTTTCCTTTAAATGCATTAAATTCTGTATTTTTAAATAGTTTTGTTGCATCTTGGATTATAAGTGGGTTACGCAAATCGGGCTTATCTATTCCGTATTTTTCCATTGCTTCTCTATATGGAATACGTCTAAATGGTGCCTCGTCTACTTTCCAATTTGTATGCTCTTTAAATACGGTTGTAAATATGTCTTCTAATACCTTAAATACATCTTCTTGCTCTGCAAAGCTCATTTCAAAGTCTAATTGATAAAATTCACCAGGCGCTCTATCTGCTCTAGGGTCTTCATCTCTAAAGCAAGGTGCTATTTGATAATATTTATCAAATCCACCTATCATAAGTAATTGTTTAAATTGTTGTGGCGCTTGAGGAAGTGCATAAAATTCTCCTGGATGTAATCTACTAGGAACTAGATAGTCTCTTGCTCCCTCTGGTGATGAATTAGCTAGAATTGGTGTTTGAATTTCTGTAAATCCTAATTCATCCATTTTTCTTCTTAATGTTTTCATTATGGCTGAGCGTAGCAAAATGGATTTATGTAATTTATCATTTCTTAAATCCAAAAATCTATATTCTAAACGTAAATCTTCCCTTGCTTCTCCTGTTTTTTCTGAGTTAACTTCAAAAGGTAATACGTTTTTGCATTTTCCTAAAACTTTTATTTCTTCTGCATTTATTTCTATTTCACCTGTTGGAATTTTAGTGTTTTTATTGCTTCTTTCTACAACTTTTCCTTTAACGCTAATTACACATTCTGTTACTAAGTCGTTCGCTAGACTCATTAGCTCTTCGTTATCGCTTATTACTATTTGTGTAATTCCAAATTGGTCACGCAAGTCTATAAATTTCATCGAACCTAAGTTTCTTATTTTTTGTACCCATCCTGCAATTACTACTATCTCTCCAACATTTGTTATGTTTAATTCTCCACAATTATGATCTCTGTACATACTATCCTTCCTTTTACTTGTTTTGTATTAAATTCACACACATTATACTATAATTTACAGCTTATTACAACTTATTTTGTATTTTTTGCCAATTAATGTATGTTTTAAATTTTTATTTGAGTACTCAAGGTGGGGACCAACAAGTTTACAAACTGTTAAACGTAAGTTTATACAGTTTGTACGATGTTTGGGCCGAGAATAAAAATTTAAAACATACATTAGTTAGCTTCTTATAATTTTAAAGTATAAAAAATTATCGCTCTAATATTATAGTAACAGGCCCATCATTTAAAAGACTCACTTTCATATCTGCACCAAATATGCCTTTTTCTACTTTTATATCTTGCTCTTCACATTTTTTACAAAAGTATTCATATAATTCATTTGCCATATCTGGTTTTGCTGCATTTATAAATGATGGTCTATTTCCTTCCGAACAATCTGCATAAAGCGTAAATTGTGACACTATAAGTAGGCTACCTGCTACATCTTTTAGTGCTAAATTCATCTTACCGTTTTCATCTTCAAATACTCTAAGTTTGCACAATTTTTTTACTAAATAATCTGCTGTTTCTTTTTTGTCTGTATGCGTAACACCTAGTAATACTAAAAATCCTTTTTCAATACTTCCTACCGTTTTTCCATCTACATCCACTCTTGCATTTTTTACTCTTTGAACTACTAATTTCATTTATTTCTTGTATGATATATTTAATAACTTAAATAACCATACACTCCTTTCTTCATTTATTTTCATATTAATATTTAGTA
>CALXVA010000054.1 GCA_944391835.1 uncultured Clostridia bacterium
TTACACCTTTTTGCGTCAACTGCTGAACATCAAAATTTTCCAGATAACTTAAAATCTCTTCAGCTATTTTTTTCTTTTCAGGCTTTCCTCTGTAAGTTTGGAGTTCATCAATCACTGCAAGTGGTATAACCACAATGTTGTCCGAGCCAAACCGTAAGGTACTGTCTGCAGACGAGAGCAGTGAATTGAGCCTTAGCACAAATATTTTCGTCATACTTTGCTCCTTTCTTGCAAAAAAACAATAAGCAGAGTTTTGTAAAAGATAAATTATTATCCTATACGAACACCAAAACTCTGCTATTATTATACATTATAATTAGTCCCTACACAAGCATTTTTTTAATATTTAGTAATTTTTATTTGTTTTTTTACGATGTACTTCGATTTTATTTCCTATTTGCTATTATTATTTCTATAACTACTGCACATAGATTCATCTGATTGTTTTGTGTTACATCCAACTATTGGAGTAACAATTATTTGCTCAAGCTTGCACTCTTGGCAACCCTCATCATTATATTTACAGCTAGTAACTGTACAATTTATTTTTTGATTTTTTTGCATAGAAAAATAACCTCCTTTATATTTTAGTATGGTTATTTTTCTTTAATTTTATACTTTTTAATTATTAATTATTATAATATAAACCTTTTTTACCTAATCGTTTTTCTACCATTAGTAAGACTTTTTATACTAATAACACAGTAAAATCACATTTTTGCAAGCATTTTTGTAATATATATCACACTTTTGCAAATATTTTAATGTAGCTATTCATGTTTTTTCAAACTTAACTATACATTTCCAGAATTTGAAATACATTTATCTTCTGGCTCTTTAAAACTTAAATACCAACTAATTCCATTTCTATTATTCTCTATTTCATTATTTCTATTAACCAATCCGTCAAAAGTAATTGGTGGTGGAAGAATAACTGGCTGATTTGGAATCCAATTAACTGGAGTAGCTCCATTCGTGCAATCAGACATTTGCAATGCTTGAACAATTCTTACAATTTCTGGTATAAATCTTCCTATATTAAGTGGATATATTAAAATTGTTCTTATTATTCCTTTGTCATCTATTACATATACGTTTCTTACTGTTTCTGTATTGCTAACATCATTTGAAATCATGCCATATTTTCTAGCAATTTCTCCGTTTCTATCTGCAATAATTGGAAATGGAATTCTTATTCCTGTTCTGCAATAAATATCATATACCCATGCAAGATGTGATGCATTTGAGTCCACACTTAAGCCAATTAGACAAGTATTAATATTTTCAAAATATGTATTTGCCCTTGCAAATGATATCATTTCTGTTGTACATACGGGGGTGAAATCTCCAAATGTGGGGATAGTTATATTAATTTTTTGGTATCTACTTTTAAATCAAATTTTACGGTTTTATCACTATAAATCCATATAGTGTCAATTATATTTTCTAAGACATATCTGCTAGGGACTTCGGCAGATATAAGCTCATCAAAATATTCCATTGCAGTTTTTAATTTTTTTATTTTTTCTTTTGATATATCTTGCTCTGCTTTCTGCAAAATTTCTTGTAGTTTTTCTATTTTACTCGTCTTTTCTAATTCTAACTCTTTGTATGAAGTTTCTATCGTCTGTTTTTGATACTCATTGTTATTTCCTGCTAAATCTTTTATTTTTTGATTTAATAACACTTTATACTCTGCTTTTAATGTTTCAATTTCAAATTTGATTTTTTCTTTATTGTTTCGCTCTTTATTAGTTTTAACTTCAATCTCTATTTTATTTATCTCATCTTGGTATTTTTCTTTAGTAAATTTTAGAAATTCTTTTAAATGAATGATTATATCACTTTCCTTTATTTCGTGACATTTACATCTTGTTTTTCCATAGGTTCTATACTGCGAACATTCATATCCTTTTTGCTTTTGTTTTCTATTCATTGTAATTCCACTTACTCCAAAGCCGCAGTCACCACATCTAATTATACCTGAAAAAGCATAATTTCTTTTTCTAGTTCCTGATGTAGATTTTGACCTTGCTTTTCTTTTTCGTATATTTTGTGCAAGTTCAAAAGTTTCTTTTGAAATAATTGCTTCATGATGATTTTCAAATACAAAGTGTTCTTCTTCAGGAAGTTTTATGGCTCTGCCTCGTATAGAAATTGTTTTCTTTTTATGAGTTCTTAGAGTGCCTGTATATACATCATTGCTTAAGATATTACTTATCATATATGTAGACCATAGTTCTTGTACTGGATGCTTATATATCCTTCCTCTTTCTAAATGTTTTTGCCTATAATATACTGATGGAGTAGGATAATTATATTTACTATTTAAAATATCACAAATCTTTTTTCTACCTAGTCCATCTTCAACATATAATTTGTATATTAATGTTATAACTGGTCTAATTTCTTCATCTACATATAGTTTTGTAACATCTTCTTTATCTTTTACATAGCCATAATAATTTCCCATTACTAATCTTCCAGTTTTTTGTTTAGAATACATATGATCTCTTGTTTTTCTTGAACAGTCTTTTACATATCTTTCATTAAACCAAGTTGTAATTCCAATAGTATCATCTCTATCATTTAAGACATCATAAGTTCCTCCCATTTCAGAAACTAAAATTAAGTTTTTCTGCATATTTTTAAATTCATCAATAAGTACCAAAACTTTTCCATTGTTTCTTCCTATTCTTGATAAGTCTTTTGCTATAACTACATCAATTTTTCCTCCCTTTACTTTTTCTAACATCTTTGTAAATTCAGGTCTATTAAAGGTATATCCCGAAACATTGTCATCTATGTAGAAGTCTTTATCTTCGATAATCCAATTACGAGTAGAAGCATAAGCTTTAATTATTCTTTTTTGTTCTTCTATACTTGAGTAATTTTCTTTATCTTCATCTCTAGACAACCTACAATATCCTACAACTGTCATTTTCCCTCCTTTTGCCTGATATTGCTTATCGTCTATGTTAGCATACATTGTCTGATAATTCCACTTGTTTTGTAACAATTTTATTAAGAACTTCGGGATAATTCTCTTTGCCAGTTACAAATATACCTACCTTGTACTTTTGTTCTTTATATTTCTCAATTAGTTCTTTTGTTTCCTGTTTTTCTAATTCGTCCTCTGCCAAATAAATTTGCACATAATTATAGTTTAGCACTTCTGAAATTTTACATTGCATTATTCTTGGACTCCTTCATAACATTTCTAATAAATGTTATTCATAATAGAGCTTGTCTTAGACATCTCTATTATTAAAAGTCCAAGATGTTATGAAATTTTCTCATTTTTGAGAAAAAAATCAAGTTTTTCTCTTTTGTTTTTCATTAATTATGGTATTTGCAAATTTTTTATTGCTATATATAGATACATAAATATTCATATTACTAACCCTTTAAGCACCATTATTTGAAAAGACTGATTACTATATTTGTAACCAGTCTTTTGTGATTAAACCTAATCACTAAAAAGGAATAATACATACTTTACAAAATTTTCAAAATATGTATTTTTACAATGTTTCCCCCTCCAAGTTTACACTCCCCATAAAAATTTTCTTTCTGTCCAAAAATTGCTCTGCCTATTGGAGAGTTTAAAGTAACTACTCCACTTTCATCAGAAGGCAAGGGCTGTAATTTTAATACTACTGTTTCGACATCTCCATCTCCATAGTCTAATTCCATTTCCACTCTGCTTCCTACGTCTACAGTATTGCTATTTGCTTTTTCTTCCACTATTTCAGCATCTTGTAAGAGTCTCGTTAAGTCATTTATTTCCTTAATTACTGCTCTTTCTTGAATTTCGGCTTGTTCAAACCCGAAATTATCGTGTCTGCTGTCTCCATCTGCTTGAGCTATTGCTAATGCCTTTTCTCTCCGTGCCTCCTTAAGTCTTTCCTTTAATGTTTCGAGTTCCATTTCCTTGATTTCATAAGCTTTTTGGGTTAATAACATAATTCCATTCCTTCTTTCTAAAATTTATATAATACAATATTGTATTATCGAAAATAAAGTAAACTAGTGTTCCAACTCATTGCAGTCTAATTCTTTTCTTAGTCTTTCTTTTATTTTTAGTATTCCAAAATCTTTTATTGACATTGTAGCTATTTCGACTGCTTTTTGTAATGCATTTTCTTTTGAATATCCATTTGCAATTAAATTCATAAATACACCATTTAGACAGTCTCCTGCACCTGTTTTGTCCACTACATTTTCTAATACATTTGCATATATTCTTTTATCTTTTCCACCTTCTTGTAATATACAGCCTGTTTTTCCCAATTTAATTATTTTTGTTTTAGCATTACAGTTTAATAAGCTTTCAAATTCTTTATCTATAAATGCAATATCTACTAAATCAAATACATTTTTTGTTTCTTCTAAATCTGCATATTGCTCAATGGTATCTGTACCAATAATTACATTAGGGTTACTTGCTTTTAATCTTCTTATAATATCTGCTTGTACTGCTGGAGGCATTGTAGCTATATAAAAATATTTTGCAGATAAATATTCTGGTGGTATATCTTCAAATTTTGTTGCTAAATTCGTATTATATTCTGCTCTAGTTTCCCTTTCTTGTCTATCCTTTGTTCTTAAGATATTATAAAATCTTGTTGTCCTTTCATTTTTCCTTTGATGTAGTCCTTTTAAATCAATATTAAAGTTAGTTAACTTACTAACATCTATATCTTCTCCTGCGTTACTAACTAATCCAACTCTAAAAAACATACTTGCGGGTACACTAGCATATACACTAGAACCTCCATAGTTTGTTCTTATTTCACTTGTTCCATCTTCATAATAGAATTTATTTGTATCATAAGACACATCGCCAATAATAATTAAGTTTGGTATTTCAATATTCATCTTATTTGCTATACTTTACTCCATCTATATATAATTCATCTGCTCCACTTAGCTTGTATGTATTTATAGCATCTTCTGGAGTATCTACTATTGGCTCACTTGCTACATTAAAAGATGTATTCATTAAAATTGGTACTTTTCCTTTCTCTTTTAATTTAAGAAGTATATCATAGATTATTGGATTATCAGTTTTTCTAACAGTTTGTACCCTAGTAGTTCCGTCAAAATGAACAATAGCTGGTGCTTTTTCTTTAGTTATTTCCTTTGCTTTAGCACAAAAAGTCATATACGGAGAACTATATTTTTGTTCAAAATACTCTGATATATATTCTTCTGGTATCATTGCAGCAACAGGTCTATATGGTTCTCTTTTCTTTATTTTTTCACTAATTTTCACTCTCATTTCTACACTGTCTGGTAGACCTATAAAACTTCTATGTCCTAATGCTCTTGCTCCTATTTCACTTCTTCCTTGAAACCAAGCTATTACTTTATGATTTAATAAATCTTCAATTACATTTTCGTCATAACTTTCGATTTCTTCTTTTCCTCTACCCAAAAATGGATAGTCTACTTCTATATTTGGATACCTATATAGGATAGCACCTAATGATTGTCCTCCGTCAGTGGATATTGGACTAACATACACATTATCAAATATTTTATCGTCAATTAGTTTGGAATTTAGCGAAATATTTAATGAACAACCTCCAGACATACATATATTTCTTGAGAATTTGTTATGTTTCCTTAATTTTTCCACATTCGTATCAACAAAATAGTTATGTGCTGTATAAGCAATATTTTGTTTGTTTTCATCTTCCCAAGCCTTGTCGTAGTAATCTTTCAAATTAAATAGTTTTAACAAATGTTTGCAACCATCTACATATAATCTATTAAGTTCTTTTTCATTTTCTTTTATTGTTTTCATTACATTTTCGTCATACTTTCCTAAAGAACTTAGACCCATAAATTTTCCGACTGCTGAAGTATGTGCTCTATCAAAGTCTGGCTCTAAAACTAGTTGTGCCATAGTTCCATAAAACTGTCCCGTACAATTACTGTTATTCAAATCTTCTGCTAACCATATTTTATCGTTTTCCTTATAATATACTTTTGTTGTTCCTTCTTCGCTTCCACCATCCGATATAAAAATAACACATTTATCAAATTTTTTTGGAAGTACAACTCCTATATGGTTCTCGTGATGGTTAGTCAAAATTACATTAAATTCTTTTCCTAATATACAAGCCTTAGTGCCATTATATAGGTTTTGCCATTCTGTAACTAATACCTCAGTAACATCATCAATAGTTTTTCCTATATATTTTAGCCCTATATCTACAAGGTAATCTACTTCAGCTGTGTTTTTAAATTTCTTATGTTTCTCTCTAAAAATTCTCTCTGCTTCCAAATGTATTAAGACCTTTTCCTCATTAGCAAGTGTTATGCAAGAATCGTGAAAGCAAAATGAAATTGACAAAATTAACTTATTATCGTTCTTCATTTTCAAACTCCCTTCTATTTTTTATATTAACCTTCTGTTCTATTTCAGATACTATTTCTGAGATACTCTTTTCTTCTGTGTCAATTATAAAGTAAGGCATATTAAATTTTTCGGCAAACTTTATCATCTTTTTATATTCATCTGTTCTTATATTCATATCACTTAAATCTTTGTCATTATTGTCTCTATCATAAATTCTTTTTAGTCTTACTTCTGGCGAAGCATATAATATAATGCTTATATCTGGTACTCCTATAAGTTTAACTAATGTTTGGAAAATTTCTACATTTTCTCTTGTTCCGTTTTGTTGAAAATTCGATAAAATATGTCTGTCTACTACTATATCTTCGTTTTGTGTTGCAGTATATATATTTCCTAAAGAGCAAAGCCAAGCTCTTAATATGTCATTTCCACTGCGTAAAAAAATCTCATCTTCTTTTGCTTGGAAAGTTTTATAGATTTCACTTTCCCTATCTTCTATTCCAAACAACTTATGTATTGCATTTCCTACATATCTAAAATTATTTCTTTCTGCTAATTGTTTTGCCACGGTAGTTTTACCAACTCCGTCCATTCCTTCTATTGCTATCTTCATATTTCCTCCAATAATAACTATAAAATTTTCTAGTCTTTAGTGAGTTTCCTATTTCTTTTGTTATTATTGGCATTTTTTATTACATATCAATATCTAAAAAAGCATATTTTGAGTCTTTAAAACTCTTAATATCTTCTATAATTGCTTTCCCTTTTGCTGAAGCATTTTCTATTCTTATTGGTTTTCCATCTACAAGAACTAATGGGTTAGTATATCTTTTTTTCGTCTTTATTGATATGCAGTATTTTCCCTCTACTTTTGTTTCACTTCTTCCTATTTCTCTTGCATTTTCAAAAAAAGCAAAAGCATTTGCTATTTTTTCATTAGGACATTTTCTTATTTTATTTACTATTTCTTCTTCAGAATATTTATACAAATCTTCTTCTGTAATATATTTAAAATCTGCCATTTTCTTTAAAATGTCAGTCCAAAATTGCATTATAATATTGTTTTCATTATTTCCAGAAAACAAATGCCACATTATATTTGCTCTTTCTATGTACTCCTCGGCAATTTCCAAATCTTTAAAGCCTAATTCATCTATCATTTCCTCGTTTTTTAAAATTGTTAGGTTATCATAAATTCTTTTGATAGATTCTAAAGAAAATGCATTTTGCGTAACTAGTCCATCACTTAAAGTATATTCTAATCTATCTGCTGATAATCTAGGGCTATCATTATCCGCTATTGGATAAATATGATAATCTTCTATTTCTTCAACTTTTATATTGTCTCTTTTTAATAATTCCATTATATCTTCTGAATTTTTTATTATTCTTTCAGTAAGACTTTCCGTTGTTTCTTGTTTCTCGTAATCTCCATGTAAATAATCAACAACGTGGCTAAAAGAAGGTGTCGCTATATCGTGATACAAACCAGCTATTGTCTGTTTCTTGTCTTTGGTAAAATTCCATACAATTAGTGCAACTCCAATACTATGTTCATATCTTGTATGAAAAAAATTATATGGAATCAATTTGGTATGCTCACAAGCTGATACCATACTTATTCCTTTTAGTCTTTGCATTTCTTTTACATTAGCATATTCAATTAAAAAGTCTGGAATTTCTTTTGATAGGATATAAAAATATTTCTCAATTTCTTTGTTTTCTATTCCCAAATTCATATGTTTACCTCCAAATTTTATTTATAATATTTTTTCATATTATACTATATTATTTACTTTCAAACAAGGTATATTATACCCTGTTTGAAAGTTTGTTAGATTAGAAGTAAACACATCTGAGATGTTGTTGACAGGCTTCCTTCGATACTCTGAGCTTTGCAAGTCTCATCTTCATCTCCAGAACGTCCAAGTTTCTTTCTTCTATTTCTTCCCAGAAGTCAATGCTTTCTTTTCCAAGTCTACAAAGAGGAAAAGTCGCGTTGTAATTAACGTATAAGTCGTGATTTGCCCTGCAATATGCAACAGGATTGTCAAAAAGAATAGCCTTAGAACAAGTACATTGCGTTAAATATATCTCTCTTTCAGCTTTCACAAAGCATTCCGTTCTGCTTTCAGTTACTTTGTAAGTATATCCCAAGTTCTGCAATTCTTCTCTTAACGTTTCAATTCTTACACAGTCCTCCAGAGTATTTGGGAATAACTCCGTACATTTTATAGAAGCTTTTATTTCTTCTGCAAATGCAATTAAGTTCTGCAACTCCTGCATATTCCAATTTTGGTTTTTGCAAGGTGTTACATTTAGCCTAATTTCAATTTCGGGATAGAAGTTCCTAATTATTTTCAAATTTTCTTTTACAATAAATAGTTTCCTTTCTTCCCTATTGGTGATTTGACTATACAGCATTGGATTAAGTGTGTGTATTGAAACATTTATCCGTTTCACATATTTCATTGCAGGCAAGTGCAAATGAAGAAGCGAGCCATTCGTTACTACTGTAATATTTGCCCCTTTCTTGTGCAGTTCTTCAACCAAGACATCAAAATCTTTGAACAGCAACGGTTCTCCACCAGATAAAGTAACTCCATTCCACTTTTCGAGATTTGAATAAACCTCGTACAATGTGATGTAATCCTCTACACTTAGTTGGTGTCTCCGTATAACATCTCCTACACCTTCGCTATGGCAAAAATAGCAGTCATAGTTACAAGCTTTTGTTACTAAAAATCTAATATCGTTTTTCATATTCTACCTCCTACAGTTGTTAAAGGGATACATATACAGAAGTATTTACTTACCTAACGGTTACATTATACTACTTTAAACAAATTATGTCAATTATTTTAGTTGTTTTTTTCCCTTTAAAGTAATTAAATAAAATTATTTTAGATTGTTATAATAATATTGCAAAAGGAGTAAAACATTATATAAATAATTAAAATATTTGTGTAATGAAATCTTATAAATAAATTAGTAAATCCTTGTATAGAAATAGAAATTAATTAACTCTATTAATAGACTTAAATCGAATGGATAATCATTTTAAATTAAATTGCAGGATCAGGGAGTCTACTTAGGCTCCCGCTAACTGCCTAAAAGCGTGGCTTTTAGCAGTAGACTCTTTTGTTTTAGGGTAGACTATCAGATGACTCCGTTTTAACTAAAAAGCAAGCATAAAATGTCTAACTTTTTGATTTTAGTTCATTCTATACTTGCTTTTCAATCTTATTTAATTTCTTCTTTTAATTTGATTCCATCATTTAGCCCTGCTAGATAATATTTTTTGCATAAATACCAATTTTCACGATTTACGGTTTCTATATAGTCCTCTACTTTTGTTTTGATACTCTCTTTTAGTTGTTTAAACTCTTTTGGTATTTTTCCTAACTCTGCATCTAAAGAATCACGTTTTGCACTTCTATCAATGTTATGTTCTTTAAAGTAATTTTTATCTTCAGCAGTAAGACGTGCTAACTTTTCTTCTCTTGCTTTAAATATTATTTCTAACATTTTTCTTCTTTTCTTATCCAATATAATATCACCTCCACTTGGTGTGTGATATTAACTCTGTTTGAAATTTTATGCAAGTCCTTTCTCAAAAATTATTTGCATATAAACTAGTCCAATCGAAATTACTATAATCTCTGTCATTTTTTGACCTGTAATTCTTATTATATATTTTATCTTTATTTATTATATCTTTAACATTTTTGTTAATAGGTTCATTACTCATTCGTTTGGAGGTATTAACATATTTGTTAATAGGTATAATTTTCCTTAATGCTATTTCTTTTGAATTTTGTTTATATACAATTTCAATTTTTATATATTCTTTTTTCTTTAACGAATTAATAATTCTTGATGCTTGTACATTACATATATTTAATAATTTACTAATATATGTATTTGACATCGTGCAATCATTTTCTTTGCTTAAATATAAAATCATAGAATATATTATTTTTTCTTTATCGTTTAAATTCTTGTCTACTAATACCTCATAAGGTATCCATATTCCTTTAAATTCTTTCAATACTCCTTTTTCTTTCTAAC
>CALXVA010000055.1 GCA_944391835.1 uncultured Clostridia bacterium
AAGAATATAAAGAAATTTCTACAATTTATAATGAATTTAGAACTGGAAAAAGGTTTAGATGCACAAATGTAGTATATAATAACCAAAATGGAAGAATTAGTAGCATGTACTTTGAAGAAATTTAAAAAGCTTACTACGAAAGGATTGATAGAAAATGGAGAATGCATCAAAAGCTTTACTTATGGGAGCAGAAATATTGGTAGGCGTTATGATTATTTCTATTGGAGTATATTTGTTTAATACATTAGGAAGCTATAGTGCAGATACTGCATCAGACATAGAAGATACACAAATTGCAAGCTTTAACCAACAGTTCCTTAAATATTATGGAATGTCAGCTATAGAAAATGGGGAACTTGAACCAACACGTTGGACAATACATGATGTAGTTGGCCTTGCAAATCTGGCAAAAAAAATAAATACTCAAAATGAGCTTACAGAAATTGAACCAATATCAGATTATACAAGTTATATACAAGTCGATGTAAAAATAGGCACTAAAACCTTTAAAAACCTAGAATCATATACTCAAGATGAATTAATAGATTTGGTAAAAAATTATTCAATAGTTTATACTCAAGATGGTACGGAAACTAGGGCAAACACTAAATATTTTATTGTGCCTGAAGAACCAAGTATTAACAAAAATACCAGATTAGTGAATTATATAAAATTTGTAGAAATTTAAAAAAATATATTGCATAAAAGCGATATAAATATTATAATGAAAGTGAATCTTATGAAAAATAAAATTTTACTTATATTAATTATATTTATGGTTATTTTAGCCATAATAACGTATATAATATACAATTATAGAATGAACTTACAGGAAATACAGAAAATTAACAACGAATATATAACCTATTCAAAAGCACAAATGTTAGGAACAGAATTAGTAAGTATAATGAATAGAACTCAAGATATAAATACTAAAAATGAAATTCAGAAAGATGATGAGGGATTATATATAGACAATGGAGAAAATTCTATAAAAGTATATTTAAAATTAAAATATGAAGAAGACTATTCAACACTTGAAATCGAAAGAATATTAAATAGTGGTACAGAAAATTTTATAAAAAATTATAGTACAGCAAGTTTTAAATGTACAGAAATAACATATCATGAAAAAACTGGTAATGTAAAATCATTAACTTTTACAGAAACAGATGATTAAGATTTTAATTTTTTAAATATATAAAATAAATTAATAAGGAGGAATTTTTTATGGAGAATGCTTCAAAAGCTCTAATTATCGCAGGAGCGATCTTACTTTCAATTGCGATTATAGGTGTAGGTATGTTTGTATACAATAGTGTTAGTGAGACAATCACAGGTGCGGCAGATATGTCACAGGATGAAATTAATACATATAATCAAACTTTTGCAAATTATGAAGGAGTAAAAAATGGTTCACAAGTAAAACAATTGTGTGATCAAATAAGAACACACAACAATGGAACACAGGACGATCCATCATTACTAATTACATTAGTAGAAGGAACAGCAGTAGACGCAGAAGGACCTTCAGCTATTGGTGCAACTGGTACAACAACAGCAGAAATTAATACAATAAGAAATAAAATACTATCAGGAAGACAATATACAGTATCATTAGGATATGATAGTGTAGGACGTATTACACAAGTTGGTGTGCAATTAAATAGTTCTGGTACAGGAGCTTAATAATATAATTTAAAGAGGAAATAGTCTATGGAAAATGCAGTAGATGCAATGAAAATAGCCTTTGGAGTATTTGTATTCACAATGGCACTTTCTATTACTATGTATATGTTTACAATGGCAAGAGAGACAAGTGATGCAGTACTCCAAAGATCTGATGTAACAACTTTAATGGAATATGTAGAAACGAGTAATATGATTGGTGAAGAGAGAATAGTAGGTCTGGAAACTATTATTCCAACGTTATATAAATATTTTAAAGAAAACTATACTGTAATTTTTTTAGAGAGCAACGGAACACCAATTGAATTATATGAGACTCAAACTGATCCTAGTTTATGGAGCCCCGGCTATACTAACAAATATTATGATAATAACCAAGATGTTAGAGTTTGTTCATTTGATGTTGACGAAGAAACTAGAAGACGTGAGCCATGGACTGGAAATACAAACTACTATAAACAAAATTTAGACATGTTTTTATCGGGTGGTACTTTTGTATCACCTAGTGGAAATGGAATGGATTATAGCTATTCAGGTTTTATAGACGAATATAGTGACAGTCAATTTAGAGAAAGTTTAGGAGAATATACCTATAATGATGTTTCAGCAGCAACAGGAACAGATACGACTAATGTAAAACCAAAAAAGAAAAGAGTAATAATATATACACTAGTTGACTAATTTAGAAGAAAAGAGTAAAATATATAGTAATAAGAATTAAATTAAAATTAATTATGATATATATTTTAGTCAAATTTAATATACTTTCTTAAATATATCATGGAAAGGAGAGTAAGAAATGGGAGATAGTTTAATAACTGTTGTAGCAATATTTTTAGCAGCGATTTTAATGTTTATATTTCCGCTTATGACGTTAGCAGAAAGAACAGATGACATATCTTCGCTATCTGTACAAACTTCAACTACAGAATTTGTAGATAACATTAGGACTACAGGAAAAATGACATTAGATGATTATGAAGCTTTTTTAGGAGAACTAACTTCAACAGGTAATACCTTTGATGTTGAAATGTTAGTACAACAACTAGACGAAAATCCAGGTGTAAAAACAACACAAGCTGAAGCTACTAAAATAGGAGAAAATTTATATTACAATATTTATACAACACAAATTATAAATCAATTAAATTCAGCAGGAAGAATAACTCTTAAAGAAGGCGATATTGTAACTGTTACAGTAAAGAATACAAACCAAACAATCTCTCAATTGTTAAGGAATTTCTTCTATTCGATAGTAGGAAATGAATCTTCTGAAATCGTAGGACAACATACAGGTATAGTATCTGTTAATGGTAGTACAAGTGGAGATTAATTTAAAATTGTTGAGCAGATTAAAAATCTGTCTCTACAATAACATATATGTAGGGGTGGAGTGATTTTTATTCTACTTCTATTTTTTATTAGAAACACAAGAAAGGTAATAAATTATGAAATTACAACATTTAGCAATTGTATTTGTTATAATTATTATGCCAATATCGATGATAATGGCTTCGTATATTCAAAACCAAATAGAAGCAATTGAAATACAAACAGCTTTTGATAATGGTCTAATTAATGCAACATATGGTGCAGTAAAGGCTTTTCAAATTAATACTACAAATAATAAATATTCAAGTATAAGTGATTCTAAAATAAGAGATATAGAGGCATCTGTAAATACATTTTATAGTTTACTTATGAGTTCGATGGAGGAAGATGCATACTCAACTGAAGATTTATACATGTATGTGCCAGCTCTTTTATATACTTTATATGATGGGTATTATATATATTCATCATATGATAATGTATATTCTACTGTAGGTGCTGATGAAAACGAAAAGGTACAAATTACATTAGATGGAAATAACTTTCAAAATGGTTTAAAACCATATGTTTATTACTCTGCAAAATATAAATTAAGAAATGGTAATATAATAGTAGTAAATTATACTCTAGACAATGAAATTACTGTATACGGAGATTTTGGTGGAAGTGAAGGCTACGTTACAAAATCTGGTTATTTAATCAATCCAGATTTAGTAACTAATGTAAATGAAGGTAGTAAAACATTAAGTTATGATGGGGTTTTAATAGAGCCAGAAGAATTAACTGAACATTTAATTACAATTGAAAACCAAGAAACTGGAGAAACAAAAGCAGATGATTATAGATACATTTTTTATCAAAATAAAAAAGTGTATCAAGACCATGATGATGGAGGAAATTTACTATATAATGATGATGGGACTCCAAGAATCTTTTGGTATGATAATTATATTAAAACATATGTTAATGATTCAGCAATAAGAGAATATGCGCAAGAATGTAATATGTTAAGTACAAGTGCATTTGATTATTATTTTGAAGCACAAGAGTTTAGCTTATGGGTAAGAGATAATTTGGGAGATATAACACAGGCAGACACAATTAAGGATGAAGATGGAATATCTACAATTGGTGATGATACAGATTACTTATCAGAAAATACAGGAAATGAAAAAATATTTTATGCAGATGGTGATAACGACCCTATGATTTCTGGTTCTGCATTTAATAACCATAGAATAGCTGTCATTCGTAAAAGTATAGAAACAAACTTGGGTACAGTAATTGCAAACTATAGAAGTATATCTTTATATAATTATGCAATGCCCGTATTGTCAGAAGAAGATTGGTATAAAATACTTAACAATGTTTCTATTGTTAGCTTTTTACAAGGAATGACAATTGGTTACAGAGATTATAACAATTATGCAGTAATAACAAATAATATAAATAAGGAAGTTGTAACTACAGAGAATGTATATATTATTGCGAAAGAGAGGAATACAAATAATAGAGAATACCATAAACCTGGATGTGAAGAATTAATTGAAGGTGTGAATGATGGCTCTTTGGAAATAATAGGGGCATATCCGACAGCAAGTTTTCAGAGACAAACTGTTAGAATTTCGGAATCGGATGAAAGACATTTTTATATGCAAGCTTGTGGAGGAGATACTTTAACAGGATGTTATAATTGTATAGTTAATGCTACAGCAGAATACGACACAGATGATATCATAGATGGAACAATAGAACATTATGAAAATGAAAATAATGTTTTATATACAGCAAACCAAATAGAAGAAGTAAGAACAGCATACTTGAAAGCCTTGGCACGAGAAAGATATGATTTATATAAGTCTAATTTTGACTTAAGTGATTTAGGTAAAGAAGAAGGAAATTAAAATTATTACAATAAAATACAGTTTAAATTTTAAAACACTGGTTATCCTATATATAGAGTAAATATGAAAGAAGGATGACCGTGAAAAAATTAAAAAAAATTTTAATTGTTATAATTCTAACACTAATTTACATTTATGTTTGTAATATTAGTATGCTTCCCAATAATATAATTTTAATGCAAGGGGAAGTTCTAAAATTAAATACAGTTTTGGGAGTAAATATTAAAAATGCAAAGACAATAACTGCTTCAAGCAATTTAAACAATAGTATTTTTGAAGAAACAGGGAAAATGAATTTGGAATTAAATTTATTTAATTTATTTCCAGTAAAAGATGTAACAGTTAACATTATTCCCAAAACAACAGTTATACCACTTGGAAGAGCAATAGGAATGAAAATGTATACAAAAGGTGTGCTAGTTGTTGGAATGTCAGAAATAGAAGGACAAAAACCTTATGAAAATTCTGGGATTGAAACTGGAGACAAAATTGTAGAAATAAATAATCAAAAAATAAATAATACAGATGAACTAATTGCATGCGTAAATAGCTCAAATGGTGAAAAAATAGAAATAACATATGTTAGTGATAATGAAGAAGAAGTTACAAGTATCTTACCTGTAAAAACTGGAGAAAACGAATACAAACTTGGATTATGGGTTAGAGATGCTGCGGCTGGGGTTGGAACATTAACTTTTTATGAACCATCAACTGGAGAATTTGGTGCATTAGGTCATGGAATAAATGATGTAGATACGTATGAATTGATAGATATAGCAAATGGTGAACTTGTAACCACAAATATTGTAGATATAGTTAAAGGAGAGGATGGCACACCTGGAGAAATACGAGGGATAATAGATGGTGAGAGTACAATTGGTAGTATATATAAAAATACGAGTTACGGAGTTTATGGTAAGGTAATAGACACAAGCAGACTTAATTTGTATACAAGCAATGAATTAGAAGTGGCAAACAGAAACGAAATAAAAACTGGAAAAGCACAAATCATGTGTGAATTAGAAAATGGGAAAATAGAAAAATATGAAATAGAAATACAAAAAATATTTTTAGAAAATAATAAAGATAACAAAAGCATGCTTATAAAAGTAACAGACGAAGATCTAATAGAAAAAACCGGAGGAATTATACAAGGCATGAGTGGGGCACCTATAATCCAAAACGGAAAATTTATTGGAGCAATCACACATGTGTTAGTAAATGATTCAAAAACGGGATATGCAGTATTTGCAGATTTAATGATAAAACAAATGCGAGAGGTAAATTGAAGTGAGAAATAATAAAGGTAGATCAGTTGCATCAGTTATATTAACAATATTAATTATAATATTAATAGTCTTTTTAGTCTATGAAATTGTATATGTAGATATATTTGATATAATGAAAAAAGATAATACAAAGGTTGCAAACCAAAATGTTACAGGTACTTCAAGTACTCCTGCAAACAGTTTGGGAAATAATTATAATAGCTCAGAAGTTGTTGAGGGAAATGTATTTTTAAATATAGAATATACAGATATATCTGAATTATATCAAGACAATAATATTCAGAATAACAATAGTTCAAGATATTATTATGATCAATTAGATGATTATGGAAAAATAATTTATGATGGGTTTGCAAATAACAAAGAGAATATGAAATCTGGAACTTATACAATTGATTTTGGAACAGAATTTAGTGACCTGTTAAACACAGAAAATGGCGAAAAAATTCTAAATGAGGCGTTTCAATCAGCTTGGAACGCATATACATATGATAATATGGATGTATTCTATATAGATGTTGAAAAATTAACATTAACTACAAGGTCTTTAACAGCATTGTCAATACATAATGTAGAAATTTCAAATGGAAGCAATAGTTCATATTTAAAAGAGAATTTTCAAAATCAGAGTGTATTAATAGAAAAATTGGACTTATTAGAAACAATAAAAAAAGAAATAGATAGGCAACTAGAAGGTTTTAGTGATTATGACAAAATAAGAGAAGTTCATAATTGGCTAATAGATAATATAGAATACGATGTTAATTTAAATGCTGATGAACCATATTCTATTTCAGGAGCACTAACAGAAGGAAAAGCTGTGTGTGAAGGATATTCTAGAAGTTTTAAATATATAATGGACGAATTAGAAATACCATGTGTATTGGTTAGTGGAACAGGTACAAACTCAAATGGTGAAACAGAATCACATGCATGGAATTATGTGCAGTTAGATGGAAATTGGTATGCAGTAGATGTAACTTGGGATGATCCAATAATAGTAGGAAATGGATATGTAGCAGAAGATACACACTATAGACATTTTTTAAGAGGACAAAATACATTTGGTGAAACACATCAGCCAGACGGATATTTATCACAAAATAGCATGGAGTTTACATTTCCAACGTTAAGCGAAGAGGATTATGAATAAAACTCTTGCAATTGTAACCAAGATGTGATAAAATACTATATGTTAATACCTTATACTTAGTTTTAGAAGAATAACACCACTTTAACTCAGTTTAAGGCAAATAAAAAATAATTAGGAGGTGTAACAACTATGACAACAGAAAGAAAACAAGAAATAATTAAAACATATAGAAGAGATGAAAAAGATACTGGATCTCCAGAAGTTCAAATTGCTCTTTTAACAGAAAGAATTAATGAACTAACAGAACATTTAAGAGTTCATACAAAAGACAACCACTCAAGAAGAGGTCTTTTAAAAATGGTTGGTTCAAGAAGAAATTTACTTAATTACTTAGCAAGAAAAGATGTTCAAAGATATAGAGACATCGTTGAAAAATTAGGATTAAGAAAATAATTATGTATATTGGACGTTTAGCATTTTGCTTAAACGTCCATTTGCAAGCAATATATTAATTCATTTAATTATAGCACAAAAAATTAGTAAGTAGCTTGTATAATGTGCTTTTGTCGGGTTTGGGGACAGGTCTATTTGTGCCAACTTTGTCCCATTTAGACCTGTCCCTAAAAGTGCCAAATGGCACTAAAGTGACAGGCACCAAAGTGCCAAAACATAGTATAGAGGTTACAACTAATTTTGTGCTAATAATTAAAAAAATATAATAAGAAAAAAGAAAGGAGTAGTATGACTTTTATAGAGTAAAAAAAAGTCATACGCAAAAAATTATGTTTAAAAGTTATAGTATAAAGTTAGCAGGAAGAGAACTTACAATCGAAACAGGAAAAATTTGCGGACTAGCAAATGGAAGTGTAGTTGTAAAATATGGGGACACTGTAGTAATGGTAAATGTTACAGCTGCAAAAGAACCAAAGGAAGGAATAGACTTTTTCCCATTATCAGTAGATTATGAGGAAAAGCTATATGCAGTAGGAAAAATACCAGGTAGCTTTACAAAAAGAGAAGGAAAACCATCAGATAAAGCAATACTTACCTCAAGAGCAATAGACAGACCTTTAAGACCATTGTTCCCAAAGGATTTTAGAAATGATGTATGTGTTACTGCCACAGTATTATCTGTAGAACAAGATAATAGTCCAGAAGTATGCGCAATGATTGGTGCAGCATGCGCACTAGAAATATCAGATATACCATTTAATGGACCAACAGCAGCAGTAGCAGTAGGTTGGGTAGATGACCAAATAGTTATTAACCCAACAGTAGAGCAAAGAAAGAAAAGTAAATTAACAGCAACAGTAGCAGGAACACTAGAAAAAATTACAATGATTGAAGCAGGTGCAGATGAAATACCAAATGAGAAAATGTTAGAAGCAATAAAAACTGCACATGAAGAAATAAAAAATATCTGTAACTTTATATCTAGCATAAAAGCAGAAATAGGAAAGCCAAAATTCGAATATCAAAGTTTTGCAGTAGAAAAAGATTTTTATGAGGATATAGTGGCAAACTTTAAAGACAGAATGTACCAAGACGTACAAGCTACAGATAAGGAAGTAAGAGACGCCAACATAGACAAAATAACAGAAGACATTAACGCATATGTAGCAGAAAAATATGGTGAAGATGCTGTCGAAGAAAGAAAAATGGAAATTGCAGATAGTATACATGACTTAGAAAAAGCTTGTGTAAGAGAGATGATATTAGAAGAGCATAAACGTCCAGACGGTAGAAAGATAGACGAAATAAGACCACTTTCTTGTGAAGTTGGAGTACTTCCTAGAACTCATGGAAGTAGCATATTTACAAGAGGACAAACTCAAGTAATGTCTGTGGTAACACTTGGAATGAAGAGCGAAGAGCAAATGCTTGATGGTATAGATGAAGAAACAGAAAAAAGATATATGCATCAATATAACTTCCCATCATACTCAGTTGGAGAAGCAAGACCATCAAGAGGACCAGGAAGAAGAGAAATAGGTCATGGTGCCTTGGCAGAAAAAGCATTAGTACCAGTAATTCCATCAGAAGATGAATTTCCTTATGCAATAAGAGTGGTATCAGAAGTACTTTCATCAAATGGTTCAACTTCGCAAGCAAGTATTTGTGGAAGCACCTTGGCACTAATGGATGCAGGTGTCCCAATCAAAAAGCCAGTTGCAGGCATTTCTACAGGATTGGTAACAGATAAAAACGACCCAAGTAGATATATAATGCTTACAGATATTCAAGGAATAGAAGACTTCTTCGGAGATATGGACTTTAAGGTTGGTGGTACTAAAGATGGTATTACAGCAATCCAAGTAGATATAAAAATTGATGGTTTAACTTATGACATTATAAAAGAAGCTTTTGAAAGAACAAAAGTTGCCAGAGACTATATATTAGACAATATAATGCTTCCTGTAATAGACAAGCCACGTGCAGATATATCAAAATATGCACCACGTATAGTAACTACAAAAATTAATCCAGAAAAAATAAAAGACGTTATAGGTACAGGTGGAAAAACAATTAACAAAATAATTGACGAAACAGGTGTAAAAATAGATATTGAGGATGATGGAAGAGTTTGTATTTACTCAAGTGACATGGAAAGCGCACAAAAAGCTTTGAAAATGATAGAAGTAATTACAAGAGAAATAGAAGCAGGAAAAGTATATGATGGTGTAGTTAGTAGAATAATGTCTTTTGGAGCATTTGTAGACTTAGGAGGAGGAAAAGAAGGCTTACTTCACATTTCAAAAATTTCTAGCAAAAGAGTAAATAAAGTAGAGGATGTACTTTCAATAGGAGATGAAATAACAGTTAGAGTAACGGACATAGACCATCAAGGAAGAATAAATTTAAGTATGAAAGATTTAGAAGTAGGAGAACAATCAGCAAAAGGGGACGGGCTTAAATTGTAAAAAACTCCTAAATGTTAGAACCAGTATGTATTTTATATATACTGGTTTTTATGATACAAAACCTTAGGTAAAATGTATATTTAGAAAATTTTTTTGTTCCTTGGTGTCGCACCCCTCTTATGATAAAAAGAAAAATAAATTTTTCTTTTTATCG
>CALXVA010000056.1 GCA_944391835.1 uncultured Clostridia bacterium
TACAATAATACCTACTCTATTTTCATAAAGTAGGTACTTGTCTTATATATTATTTTTAAGCATACTTAAATTCATAGCATATTCAAATGATATTCTTTCAAATCTTTTTGTTTTTTTCCATCCTTCTTCTTTGTGAGACATATCAGATATATCAGTTACAGTTTTATCTTTTAGCAATTTAATTATTGTGTCAATTATGTGTATTTCGTTTTCATTTAATTTACTTAAATCAAAATTTTTGTTGCTTACGATTTTAGTTATAGTTCCATTTTCATTTTCATAGTCTTCTCTTTTATATTTGTCATCTAATAAAGAAATTTCATTGTATTCTTGCTCGATTATAGTTGGTCCAAATTTTTCGTGTTGATATGTTAGACCAGTAATTCCTAAACTTCTTTGATTAAATGATAACATATCAATATACCATAAGTATTTATTTAAACTAGTAATAGTTAAATTTTTGACCTTACTTGCTATATATGAAATTATATTTTCGATTTTTTCCAAATCTAATTGAGTATATCCATTATATATGTCAGGTTTCCTATTTAGTATTTCTTTTATATGTTTTCTATACAAATCTTGAATATCTTCCTTACTAACTTTATTATTTTCTTGTTTCGAAATTATTTTTTCATAAGTCTTTTGACTTATACTTCCATTTTTATATGCTTCACTTGCTTTTTTTATAAATTCATTATTACTAGCAATCAACAACTTTATATAATCACTTTGGGATTTAGTAGGCACACCACCTTTTTCATATCTATTTATTGTCATTTTACCAAATCCTAAAATAGAAGTTAATTCTCTTTGCGATATGTTGTATTTTTCCCTTAATTCAATTATATCTTGTGGTTTGATAATATTAGCTTTATCTCTATATATTTCATATATTCTTTTGTTATTATCACTTTCTATTTTATCTACATATAAATCATTATTACACTCTTTGCATATTGCTACATTTTCATAAGTATTTATTTCTATTCCTCTAAATTCTTTTAATTGCCTTTCTTCAATTTTGTAATCTACTTCTTTTTTACAATATGGACAATAAACTTTCATTTTAAACCACCTCATCATATTTACCAAATTCGTGTACCGATAAACATACTGATTTTTCTGTACTTTCAATTCTAATCTTAATATAAAGCTTTGTTTCTTCGAACATAGGGCTAAACTTAAATATCCAACCTTTATACTGAGGGTCTCTATCAGCTTCTGGACCTGAAAAGCAATCTTCTATAGATAGTTGTCTAATTATGTCTTTTATGTCTTCTAATTCAAGACTATATTCCCTCATAAATTCTATGTTCTTTTTAGTTCTTACAATAATAAATCTATCTCCATTTCTATCTTTGTCAATAATTTTCTTTATTCTTAGTAATCCTTGATTTCGTATCTGGTCTTCTATAGTATTCATATGCCATCTCCTTTATTATTGTGCCACTTTTTGATGGCATTATTATTGTAACATAAAATTTTATTGAAGTCAATAATACCTACTCTATTTTCATAAAGTAGGTACTTTTTTATTAAAATATTAAACTAGGATGACTTGTATACTGTAATGGGTCAACTCTATACCAATTATCTATTCCACCAATATATACTTCATAATGTAAATGTGGACCTGTTGAAATTCCAGTACTACCCGATACAGCAATTTGTTGCCCTCTTGATACTGTTTGTCCTTGACTTACATTATATGAATTCAAGTGTCCAAAACCTGTATAGTAGCCATCACCGTGGTCTATCATTATATAGTTGCCATATCCTGATAACCATCTTGCAATTATTACTTTTCCATCAGCTGGTGCATAAACTGGTACATAATTTACTGCAATGTCAATTGCCCCGTGGTTTTCTGATGCTCCTGCTGTAGGTGCATCTCTATAACCAAATAACGATGTAATTTGATTTTCTGAATAGTCTAATGGCCACGAAAACATTCCTTCAAATGTTCCTTCATAACCTGAACCAGAATTTACTGAATTTTTAATTTCTTTTTTTGCTTTTTTTATTGCCTCTTCGAAATCATCTATTGTTTGTTGTAGCTCTTTCTCCTCTTCTGACAGGCTATCTACTTTTTCCTCTTTTTCAAGTTTAACTTTTTCTAGCTGATTACTTTTTTGTTGTACTTCTTTTTTTGCACTATTTACTTCTTCTTTTTCATTTTCTAGTTCTTGCTTTGCTTCTTCTGCCTTTTGCTGTTTGTCAGTAATTGAATCTATAACAGCTTGGTCTGCTTCTGCAATTTCCTCAATTCTATAGTAATTTGATATTAGCGAAGTTATATCTTCTGAGCCAAGAAGCGCATCTAAATATGTAGTTTGTCCAGCTTCATACATTGCAACTAGTCTTTTTATTAGCATATCTTTTTTATCTTCTATTTCTTTTTCTAATTCCTTTATTTCCTCTTCTTTATCTGTAATAGAACTTTCCAAATTTTCAATATCGTTATTTAGTTTTCCAATTTCATTTTCATATTGCGTAATTTGGCCATTTAATTCACTTATTTCATCTAAAACAGATTCTTTTTCTTGAGTTACCTCTTCTTTTTTATTTTCAGCTTCTTCTTTTTGCTCTTGTAACTCTGTTAAGTCAGATGCTATAGCAGGCACTGTTGTTATGTACAGCAATATAAATATTAGTACTATTGAAATGAATTTCTTTTTCATAAGTTCCTCCCTTATTTTTTATACAATCTCTTTCAATATATTTAGTCTCAGAAAAATCATTTTTGTTACAGTTTTTTTCAATTTTTTATTGGATACAATAATATCATACTTCTTTTGGTTTAGCAACTGTAAATTTCAGCGCTTTTTCTATAACTTATTACGTATTCATTTTTATCACCTATGCCCTTTTTTAGACAAGTCTTAATTTAGTTTTTGTTGGTAATATAAAAAATAAAGGAAAAAACTTTTTAAAATTTTCTCCTTTTAATATTAACTCTTTTTTTATTCTTTATAATTCACATCATATTTTGAAGTATATCTTTCCCAATTATAAAATCCTTCTGGAATATATTCGTTTTTATAAGCCTCTTCGTACCTTTTTACTAATTCAGAGTTTTCTACATCTTCATCGTTTTCAACATCATCTAATAAGATTCTCCTATTAGGTTCAGTGACTTC
Source organism: uncultured Clostridia bacterium (assembly GCA_944391835.1). Classification (GTDB taxonomy): domain Bacteria; phylum Bacillota; class Clostridia; order TANB77; family CAG-508; genus CALXVA01. Next base: position 3,144 of record CALXVA010000056.1, read on the forward strand.
AATTATGCCACCATCTCCCCCAAAAGTATCTGCCATTAGAATATAATATTTTCCAGTTTCTAATAAGCCTGTCCCTTCCATAAAAGTATAGGTTTCTCCATCTTCATTTATTCCACCATATTGCATATATTCTATTGGTTCCGATGTTATTAGCTCACCTTTTATATTTTTCACTACTTCTATTTCGTAGTATGTATAAGGGGTTGTCCATACTTCACTACTGAATAGTCCAGTTTCTACAGTAACTGGATTTCGATATTCCGTTCTTGATATTTTGTTTATTTTAGCTACGAATACATAATCACTTATTCCTACTGCTCTTTCTGGTGTAGATGTATCAAACATATACATACTACCTGTTATTGTAACTGCGTTTTGCATCTTTTTGCCATAAAAGAAATAAATTCCTACTGCTACTACAATTATTAGTACAAATACTACTGACATAATAATAAATTTTTTACTTTTTTTCATAAGTTTACATCTCCTTTTTTGTTTTATAGTATCATAAAACCTTTCTTTTTTCAATTATTCAAAAACATTTTTATACTTTAACTTATATTTATTAAATTTATAGGACCGGTAATCCGAATATATACAGTTTAGCGAATAATTATCTTTACTTTTTTCTACAATATTATATAACGAATTATAATCTTTATCTTGCAACACATCATATTCCGTGTTGTCATACAGTATTTTTACATACAAGTAACTGTTATCATAATTATAACTATTAACATATCTTATGTATTCAATAACTCGTAATATTTCTTTTTTTTCTAGTACTCTCTCGTCAGATAACACTTCATAAAGTGCATTATGGCTATCAATATCAGCATTCGTAATTTGTAACTCTCGATTTCTATAGTAACTACGGACTGGTTCGCTTGCGATTTTGTACATTTTAATATATTTAATTAAAAACATAGTTAGTATTATAATTATTATAGCCATTATAGTTATTAAAGTTCTAATTATTATTTTTTTCATATTTCCCACCTAATTTATTCATTTTTTATTGTAATGCAATATGCCTAAATACTTGTTATATTTACTAAATCTATAAATCCACTTTCTTCGTCATAACTAACATTTATAAAATAGTTACCTTTTGTTTCTTCTATTATATTAATTATAGTTTTAAAGTTATCTAATTTGTTTGAACTGTATTCAACATCATTTAGGATAATGTTAACATCAACTATACTTGTTCCATGTGTCGCCTGTAAAATTTTTATACGCCTAACTGTTTCTTCATAATTGTATTCTCCTATAAAGAAATATTCATATAAGCTATTGTGATTTATTAAATCTAGGTTAGTAATTTGTAAATCTTTGTTTATATAATACCCAAATACTGGCTTACTTGCTTCTTCGTATAGATTTTTGTAATGGACAAGTAAAACTGATAATACTATAATTATTATAATCATTATAAATATTAAGGCTCCAATTATTGTCTTTTTCATAATATTGCTCCTTTTATTCTATTTCAGATTCAATATGAGTCTATTTCAACTTCACGTTCTAATCTATAAATGCCACTTTTTAATCTTCCATTCTTACATCATATTTAGATATATACCTGTCTTCTTGTTCAAAACCATCTGGTATTACCTCATTTTTATAAGCCTCTTCATATCTTTTTACTAGTTCAGAATTTTCTACATCTTCATCGTTTTCAACATCATATAATAATATAATTCTATTTTGGTCAGATGTTTCAAGCGTTCCTCCATCTTCTCTAAATGTGTTTACTAATAGTATATAATATTTTCCAGTTTCTAAAAATCCATCTTCATTTACTCCACCATACTGCATAAATTCTATCGGTTCCGATGTTAATAGCTCTCCTTTAATTTTTTTTACAACTTCTATATCGTAAACGGTATATGGAGATTCTATTTTTTTATTACCAGTTGTACTAAGTTCAACTGAACCTGTATCAATATAATCTGTTCTAGCTATTCCGTTTACTTTTGCCACAAATACATAGTCACTTATTCCTACAGCTTGCTCAGGAATTGATGTGTCATACGAATATAAATCTGTTACTTGTGGAATTCTAGAAATTGAAATATAGAATAAATAAACACCTACTGCTACTACAATTATTAGTACAAATATTACCGACATAATAATAAATTTTTTACTTTTTTTCATAAGTTTACATCTCCTTTCGCCTTTATATTACCATAAGTTTATATCTAATACAAGTAAATACATATTTTTTTCAATAGCTAAAAGCAGTGATTAAGCTCACTACCTTTAATCTTTATAAATAATTTATAACCTAACCCTCATAGTTTACATCATATTTTGAAATATATCTTTCATTAGTATTAAAGTTTTCTGGTATTATTTCATTTTTATATGCCTCTTCATATCTTTTTACTATTTCAGAGTTTTCTATATCTTCTACACTATTAACGTCTTCTAGCAAAACTCTTCTGTTTGGTTCTGTTACATTTATCTCTCCCCCATCTTCGCCAAAGGTATCAGCCATAATTAAATAGTATTTTCCTGTTTCTAATAATTCTGTTCCTTCCATAAAAGTATAGCTCTCTCCATCTTCGTTTATACCACCATATTGCATATATTCTATTGGTTCCGATGTTATTAGCTCACCTTTAATATTTTTTACAACATCTATACTATAAAATGTATAAGGTGTAGTTATAGTCTCACTACTAAATAATCCAGTTTCAACTGTTATAGGATTTCTATGTTCTGTTCTTATTATTTCATTTACTTTAGCCACAAAAACATAATCACTTATTCCAATTGCTTGTTCTGGTGTAGATGTATCATACATATACGTAGCTCGAGAAATATTCACAGGTAAACCATTATAAAATTTTTGACTTGATTGCTCTATACCTTTTCTATAATATATTTGCATTATTGTTACTGTTGCAATTGCTAATACAAGAATAGTCGCAATACTGATAAAGATAATTTTATTCTTTTTCATATTTTCCTCCTAAAATTAATATTTGTTATTGTACATATAATCATAATTTAGTTTATCTTGACTATGTAATACATTGTTTGAAGTATTGTATGTTATGTCATTATACATAATAACATTAGTACCGTTGTCATTATTTTCACTAAGTCCAAGTGCATGTCCTATTTCGTGTGTACAAACTATCGTTTTCTTTAATGAAGATAATTTATTCATTTTGCTAGTTGCAAATTGAATTGTACCTGTTCCATGTCCATTTCCAAAAGGTGCTGTTATTGAAGTTAAAGCAACAGTATTACCATCTAAATCACTAACATCACTTATTGTTACATCATTGACAGTAAAGGCTCCATCTGCTCTTATTACACCTGATTTATAATTATTCCAAGTGTTCACTCCTGTATTAAAATAACTTAAATATTGTGAAGAACCTTTCCAATCTAAATGCTTTCCACTATCTACGCACCAAGCTGATAATACATGATATGTAGCTGCTTGTGAATACGTTACTGCAAAACTTAAGCAAACAAGTAAAAAAATTATTGAAATACAAACTTTTTTTAACATTATTATTTCCTCCTATTTCTTATTTTTTTGTAAAACCATGCAATAATTTTACAATTAACAAATAACTTTCCTCCTTTCTTCTAATTTTTTATGTGTCCAATGTTATAAATGTTCTTCTTTACAATTTTCTTATCACTGTATTTATTATTTCCTTTGTTTTTGGCTTTTCGTCCACATTAAATCCAAAATAACTTTTTAACTTTTCTATTTCACATTTCAAATACATACTATTATTTGCTCTATTTACATTATTTTTTATGTTGTGTACAGAACTATTATATAAATTTTTTATTAAAGTATATATATCTTTTTCAAGATTATATACCTCTCCAAATTCGCCGTCTGCTATTATTTCTATAGCATTTATCAAGTATTGCGTTCCTTTAATAGATAAATCATATTCTAAATATTCTAGCTCATTAATAATTTTTGATTTTCTATTATTTTTTTCATCTATTAATTTTTCTTCTATTAGCTTGTTTATACTTATTATACTTTTATCTAGGTTTTCTTTAGTTTCACTAATTGCACAAAAACCATATTCGCTTTTTTCATGCTTTATTTGATTATCTGTAAGTCTTATAAAGCAATTTATATACTTGTCCTTTTTTACTATTTTTCTGAAAAAATTACTTTCTTCTGGCTTATCCATCTGTAATGCAAACACCACTAAGTCTATATTGTCATAATTATTTATAATATTAAGTGTAGCATTTTCATTATTTGAAATATTAAGAACCTTTATGTTATTATTTACTTCATTTAATTTATTCATTAAATTAACAGCATAATTTATATCATTATCTGCGATTAAAATATTTACCATAAAATATCCTCTTCATTTTACTTTCTATACATTAGATATTAAAATTCTACAAAAAGGGTGCAAATTTTCAAAATTTTTTTGTGTCTTTTTGCGTCTTTTTATACTTAGGCAGTTTAGTTTGATATAATTACATTAAAAATTAAGAAAGGGGGACTTTTTATGAGTCTAAAAAGAAAATCAATCATCTTGTTTTTAACAATATTTTGCATCTTATCTTTATTTATGTGCTGTTTTCCACTAAAGGCACAAGCAGTGGAGGTTTCACCATTTGCATATTATGATCCAAATTCAGTATCTTTTAAAGGTTCTTATAGTGCCTTTTTAAACTACTATGACGGTAATTATATGGCTTTCGAAGCAAAATCCTCTTCGTCTGATGGAAAATCACATGAAGTAATAATCACTTTATATATAGCTAATACAAATACTACTAAAGAATATAGTATATACACAGATGGTTTAACAAGAAAATTTGACCACATTCCTATCGGAAATGGTGGAAGTGATGTTGTAATTAGAGCTAATTGTTCAAATGCTTCTGTGACTATTAATTTAGATTTAAAAATGTATAGTTGGCAACAATAAAAAAACTAGGAAACTATTTATTTAGTCTCCTAGCTTTTTTATGTAATATTGATTTCCGTATTTAAGTAATCTTTTAACTTTAACTCTCCTTTATTTTTGATATCATCTTTTACTATATTATACTGTACAATAAATAAATATTTAGATTCATTAACATTTATTATTCTTTTAGTACCTTCATAGACGTTATTATCATAAATCAAATCAAATTTAATTTCTGGTTTTTCAGTCTCAAAAACTAAATATGTACCTGTATTATTTGAAATAAATCTATCTATTTTATATATTTCACTTGAATCAGTGATTTTAAAATCTAATATATCTCTATTTTTAAATTTTTCTACTACATCTATTTGAATAGTTATGTCTCCGTCATTCATAATTTCTATTGTTTTTTCACTCGGCAAATTTTTATCATATAGTATTATTTTAGAAAATGTATATTCCAATTTTTTTGGGCTTGGAAATTTATCAGACATTAAAAATAATAATTCTCTTTTACTATTTCTTTCCTCTTGTTTAATTTCATTCCAGCCACTTACAATATTAATTGATGTGTCCTCTCGTGAAGCATTGTCAAAAATAACTTCATCATCTGCTATAATTTTCAAATCCAATATTGATATTCTATAATTTGTATCAAATCCATTATCTGAATACATATTAAATACAGTATACAAATTTATATCGTCCATCATTAGGTAATCTATTTTTATACTATATTCATCATTTATTTTAATGTAGTCCATATCCACGTTTTGGACATAATTATTCTCTATTGCACTAACTACACTAGCATTATTAATTCCCACATCATTTAAGCCAAATAAATTCTTAAAAAAATCACTTATATCACTTGCAAAAGCAACACCTGTGCCAATAACAGAAATAGATAATATAAATATAGCTACTTTCGATAAAATAAATCTAAATTTATGCATATTTTTAGTTGATTTAGTTTTAGTGCTTTTCTCAGTATAAAGAGTAGTTTCAATTACTTTTGATGTTGATTCAGGAATTTCTCTATTTTGTTTAAAATAGCTATATAATAGTTCATCTATTTCATCTAGCTTTTCTTTTTCTGAATAACAATCTGTATTTAATTTTTTTTCAACTTTAGTATTTCTGTTTTGGCAAGAATTTTGATTTTCATTTTCTTCCTGCTGTTTCATTTTTCTCAACACCTCCTTTATAATATTTTCTCATTTTTTGTTTTGCTCTTTTTATTCTACTTTTTATTGTATTTGTACTAGTATTTAATAATTTTGCTAGCTCTGGTAATGTGTAATTACAATCATAAAATAGGATTATGGCAATTTTTTCATCGCAATTTAAAAATTTAAAAAAGTTTTCCAAATCTAATTTATTTTCAATATTTAGTAAGTTTATGTCCTCATTCATAATTGTGGAGTCATTATCACTTGTAAGTTCTTCAAATATACCTTTTTTTCTCTTGTTTTGTTTATATATTTTATTACATTCATTAATTAGTATTTTTATTATCCACGTTTTAAAGTACTTAGGTTCTTCTAAATTTTGAATAGATTTATATCCAATCAATATTGTCTCTTGTATTGCATCATTAATGTCTTCTATGTTTTCTAGTTTTGCATTGGCAATTCTATATAAATCTACGTCTATAAGTTTTATTAATTGTGTGAATGCATCTCTATCTCCATCAAGGCTACGAATAACTAATTCTTCCACTGTATTTCCTCTCCTTATTATTAGATATAAGTTTAACACAAAAAGGGTGCAAAAAGTTAATTTTTTTTTGCACCTTAAATTCTAACCAAGAACACTGTTCCCTTTGGCTTATTATGCATTGCTCTTATACTGCCTTTATGCCTTGTTACAATGGTATGGGCTATAGATAAGCCAAGACCTGTGCCTCCCTTTTCTCTAGTTCTAGCCTTATCTTCTCTATAAAATCTTTCAAA
>CALXVA010000057.1 GCA_944391835.1 uncultured Clostridia bacterium
AGTATGAGCCAACTAGACAGGATGATAAGGAAATTAGCCGAAAAAAGTAATGGTAAAATACGCATCGTAGAAGTACCACCCGAAAGACGGCCAACAGCAGAAAGCTTAGCAAAGCTAGAGAGAGAAATAAAAGCACAGATTGATGCTAATGATGCTATGCGTTATAGAAGCTATATCAATGCTAGTAAACATTTTACTAAGTGAGTTTTGCTATAGGTGGTTTATAAGTATTGAGCCCAAGTGGATTGTACCCCTTGGGCTCAGTAAATTATTTTATTCCTTATATTTATTTAAGAACTCAGACACATTCATTATCTCTGGTCTATCTATTTGTACATCATTAAAATCTTTATCTCCTGTTATAAAAACATCTACATCTTCTAATATAGCTGTATGCAATATTATATAATCATCATCATCTCTAATTTCAAATAATTTATTTTCTACGTATGTTGGTGAATATACTAAATCATAAGGAAAATTTTTTAAAAACTCATCTAAGCATTGTTGACTTACATTAAATTTTGAATCTATCAGTTCTTTTAATTCCTCTATTGTATATGAACATATAACAATTTGATGATTTTTAGAAAGTTCATTTATTAATTCATTTATTTTGCTACTTTTAAATATAAATGATGATATAAGAATATTAGTATCAAGCATTACTCTCATATCATTTATTTTTCCTTTCTTTTCTAAATTCTTTTACAAGTTTTACTACATCTTCTTCATCTTTTATTCCAAGTCTTTCTGCTTCGCCTTCAAATTCATCTTGCATTTTTTCAAGAGCAAGCATAGCAGAGTTTTTTATTACAATATCCTCTCCTTTCTGTAAAAATATTATTTTGCTTCCTTCTTTAAGTTCAAGCTTATCCCTAATAGACTTTGGAATAGTTATTTGGCCTTTTGTTGTAACTTTTGCAAGTTCCATTTTCCTCGCCTCCTTTTTCCTTACTTTCTTTACTTTCCTTACTTTATTATATTCTATTTTAGTAATAATATCAATACTTTTAAAAAAAATTATTTTTGTAATTCATTATGCCTTATAAAGTATGTTATAATAAGTTATACACAAAATATTTTTTATTTATAGAAGGGAATGTCGTTATATGCAAAAGCTTATTGTAGACAAAAAATTTAATAATAAAAAAGTAAGTGAATATCTTTATTCTAAGTTTAATGGACTTACCAAAAACACATTATATAAAGCTTTTAGAAAAAAAGATATTAGAATTAACAATGTAAAAATTAGTGAAGATAACATTGTTCACTTAAATGATGAAATTACAGTTTACATTATTGATGATTTACTATTTAAGAAATTTAACATAGAAAAAATTTATGAAGACGAAAATATTTTAATAGTAAATAAGCCGAATAATATAGAAGTTGTTGGTAATGATTCTTTGACTAGTATTTTGGAAAAGGAATATACATATATAGCCCCTTGCCATAGATTAGATAGAAATACTACTGGCTTACTTTTATTTGCAAAAAATGAAAATGCATTAAATATACTGCTTGAAAAGTTTAAAAATAGAGAAATTGAAAAACATTATTTAGCCAAAGTTTATGGTATACCAAGTAGGAAATCTCAAAATCTTGTGGCTTACTTATTCAAAGATAATAAAAAGTCTATGGTATACATATCAGATGTGCCAAAAAAGGGTTATGTAAAAATTGAAACTTCTTTTACTTTACTAGAAGCAAACAAAAAAGAAAATTATAGCCTATTAGACGTGGAATTGCATACAGGAAAAACGCACCAAATCAGAGCCCATCTGGCTCATATTGGCTTGCCAATAATTGGTGATGGCAAATATGGCATAAATGAAGTTAATAAAAAATTTGGTTCAAAAACTCAGGAACTTCGTAGCTATAAATTAAAATTTAATTTCACAACAGATGCAGGAATTTTAAATTATTTAAAAGGGAAAACTTTTCAGCAATTGGGGACGGGCCTAAATTGTAAATTTTAGCTTTTATATTTTTAGATTTCAGCTAGTTAAAAAGTCGTGTATATTTTTATTTATATTGTAGTCTTAAGGTGGGGACCAACAAATTACAGTCTGTAAAAAAATTACTCCTCAAGAAAAAACTTGTTTTTTCTTGAGGGTAGAAATTAGGCAAAAACTATAGTAATTTTTGTTACAGACTGTTATGCAGTTGGGGGACGGAAATATAAATAAAAATATACACGACTTTTTAACTTTATATAATTAGAATAATTTACAATTTAGGCCCGTCCCCAATTGCTAAAAAGTTAACATAATTCTACTTTATTAACTCTTGGAATTCTTCTGCAGAAATTACTTCTCTTTCTAATAATGCACCAGCTACTTTATCTAGTTTGTCCATATTTTCTCTAATTAGCTTTTGTGCTGTGCTATATGCATTATCAAGTAGTATTTTTACTTCTGCGCCTATTGCATCTCCAAATTTTTCTCCAAGTAATTGTAATTCATAAGGATCATCATCTGTATTTATTGAGATTGGTCCTAATGTTTCACTCATACCATATTTTGTTATCATGTCTTTTGCAATGTTTGTTGCAACTTCTATGTCATTGCTAGCACCTGTAGAAATATCGTTTAGTACTATTTTTTCTGCTGCTCTACCTCCCATTAGTGCTACCATTTTTTCTAACATTTCTGTTTTTGAAATATAACATTTGTCTTCATCAGATTTATACATTGTGTATCCACCAGCTACACCTCTTGGTATAATTGATACTTCTTTTACACCTTTTTGTGTTTCTAGTCTACTACTTACTATTGCGTGGCCTGCTTCGTGATATGCAGTAAGTTTTTTATCTTTTTCGGATATTACTCTACTTTGTTTTTCAAGTCCTACTGTAACTTTTTTAACTGCATCTTCTATGTCTTTGTTTGTAATTGCATCGTGCTCGTTTATTGTTGCAATAATTGCAGCTTCATTTAATATGTTAGCTAGGTCTGCACCGGTAAAACCTGCTGTGTCTTCTGCAATACTTTTTAAATTAACATCATTTGCAAATTGCTTATCTTTTGCATGTATTTTTAATATTGCTTCTCTTCCTCTCATATCTGGAAGTCCAATTGTTATTCTTCTATCAAATCTACCTGGTCTTAAAAGCGCTTTATCTAACATTTCTGGTCTGTTTGTTGCAGCAAGCACTATTATTGTCTCTTCTGTATCAAAGCCATCCATTTCTACAAGTAATTGGTTTAATGTTTGGTTGTTTTCTGATTCTGCTCCTCCACTTGTATTTCTTCTAGAACCTATTGCATCTATTTCGTCTATAAATATTATACAAGGTGCTATTTTCTTTGCTTTTTCGAATAATTTTCTTACTCTTGATGCACCAAGTCCTGCAAACATTTCTATAAATTCTGAGCCACTCATAGAAATAAATGGAACATTTGCTTCTCCTGCTATTGCTTTAGCTATTAAAGTTTTACCTGTACCTGGTTGTCCACAAAGTAGCACACCTCTAGGAATTTTTGCTCCCATTTTATTAAATCTTTCTGGATTTTTTAAGAAGTCCACTATCTCTATCATTTCATGCTTTTCTTCTTCTAGCCCTGCTACATCATCAAATTTTGTCTTTGACTTTGTAGTTTCACTATCATATACTTTACCTTTATCTCCTAAGCCTTGCATTTTAAAGAATAGAACAATAAGTATTACTAATAATATTGTTGGTAATAGTGTAAAAAATGCTGAGCCTATAGATACAAGCATATTTGTAGGTTTTTGAACAAGTTCAAATTCATTATTTCCTTCATCTACTTTTTGTTGTATAAATTCAGTAAATGCTTGTGTACTTGGAACAATAGTAGTCTTTTCCTCTTCTTCATTCTTCAATTTTACCTTTACAGTTGTACTGCCAACAGTCATCTCTATTGTTTCTACATTTCCAGCATTAATTTCTTGAATAAGTTCTGTATATGGTAATTCTTTCTCGTCTTCTTTATCTTCATTTGTTAATAAAAAGTAGGTTAAAAATGCTAATACTATTACTAATGCTATTAAAAATCCAAATAATATATATTGCTTTTGTTTTTTTTGTTCTTTATTTTTTTGATTTTCTTCCATCTAACTTTTTCCTTTCTTTAAGCATTATCGCCTTCCGGCTCCTTATTAATCTTTCCATTTTCATTTTTTTCTTCACGTTTTTTCTTTTTTTCTTCTTCCTTTTCTTTTTCTCGTTCTTTATTTTTTCTTTCTTGTTCTTCTTGTTGTCTCTTTTCCTCTTCTTTTCTCTTAAGTTCTTCTCTTACTCTCGCCTGTTCTTCAATTATCCTATTAAGTTCGAATTGCTTTTTTATAACATCAGATTTTATCATCAATATAGCTGTAATTATATATATAGAGGCTATTGCTGTGTACATAATTTGGAAATATTGTATTGTAAATCCAGTTAGGGCATTTACTATAAAGTAAATGATATTTAAAATCAATGGTAATGTCAATGAATACGTTGCTATATTATATATTGCACTATATTTTAATCTTAATCCTGCTATTCTTGATACTATGTATGCAAGCAGTGAAAGTACAAAAATATCTATTAAAGTATTAGATACATACACTATAAACATATATAGTACCAAAGCTAGTCCAAATACTGCTAATGCTGTAATCATTTCTTGTCCAGATAGCATGTTTATTAGTTCTTCTTTATCTATTTTGTTAATGTTATATTTTTCAGAAATATCTTTATAAGAATATTCTAATGTATTTGAGTTTAGTTCACTTTTTATTATTATTCTATCTTTTAAAATTAGTATTCCATTTTCTTGAGATTTTATGTTATCAATGCTATCATTTATTTCTTCTTCGCTATTCGATTCTGTATTAATAATTATTACAGGTTGTCCAGCATCTCCACTATTGATTTCAATCGTTTTTTCTTCATTCTTTGGTATTACACTAAGCTCATAATTCTCGTATTTAATTTCTGCAATTTCGGTATTTATATAATCTTTTGCTTTATTTATAGTAGACCAAAATTGATAAACATAGGTAACAGAAATTATTATACTAAATATCAAGATTAGTAGAACTATATATATAATTGTTCTACTTATTCTTTCAGCAGCTAGACTTTGATATCCATCAAAGTCTAGCACACTCATTTTTAATTTTTTAAAAAACGAAAGTTCTTGCTTTTCCACAACTGTGCTCCTTTCGCTATATTTTCTCTATTGTCATTCCTTCTTTTGTATCCTTAACAATATAGCCCTTTTCTTTTAGGTTGTCTCTTATATCATCTGATAATTTCCAGTTTTTTTCTTCTCTTGCTTTTTTTCTTTGTTCTAATAATTCTAGTACTTCTGCTGGCAACTCTACTTTCTTTTGGTTTTCTATATATTTTTCTGAATTTTCCAAATCTAATCCTAAAACTTTATCAAATTCAGCTAAAAGATTAGCTATTTTTTTAGATTTTGTATCACTTCTAGCAAGTTCCCATACTATTCCCATTGCTAAAGGCAAATTTAAATCATCATTTATTGCCTCTAAAAACCTATTTTTATATTCTTCTATTAAACTATTTTCTATATTATCATTTCCATTTTCATGTTTAATATAACTTTCTCTTAATCTGTTTAATGCTTTTTGTGATGACATTGCTCCTTCAAAAGTAAAATTTAATTTTGTTCTATAATGGGCTGTATAGCAAAATAGCTTAAATGCCAATGCTTCAATTCCTTTTTCTTCAAGCTCAGATATTGTATATACATTTCCTAGGCTTTTAGACATTTTACCACCATCAACTTGTAAAAATTCTACATGCATCCATACTTTAGCTGGTATTTTTCCAAATGCACCTTTGCTTTGTGCAATTTCATTTTCATGGTGTGTTGGTATATGGTCTACTCCGCCTGTATGAATATCAAATACTTCTCCTAAATACTTTCTAGACATAGCAGAGCACTCTAGATGCCAACCTGGGTATGACAGTCCCCATGGACTTTCCCACTTCATTATATGATTTTCTGGTGCCTTAATCCAAATAGCAAAATCATATGGATTTCGCTTTTCTGGGTCTACTTCAACTCTTGCACCAGCAATCTGATCTTCCACATTCCTATTAGAAAGTATTGGATATTTATCTAATTTTGATACATCAAAGTAAATTGCTGTACTTGTTTCATATCCATAACCATTTTCTACAATTTTCTTAGCAAATTCTAGCATATCTGGTATATGTTCTGTTGCTTTTGCAATTATTTCTGGTCTATCTATGTTTAACTTTTCCATATCTCTAAAAAATGCTTTTGTATAAAAATCTGCTATTTCATAAGGGCTTTTTTTCTCTTTTTTTGCAGCTTTTTCCATTTTGTCTTCGCCCTCGTCTCCATCAGACTCTAAATGTCCAACATCCGTTATGTTCATTACATGCTTTAAAGTATAACCATTATACTTTAAAACTCTCCTTAAATTATCCATAAATACATAAGTTCTAAAATTTCCTATATGAGCATAACTGTAAACAGTTGGCCCACAAGAATATATTCTGACTTCGTTCCCATTTAAGGGAACGAAATCATTTTTTTGCTTATTTAATGTATTGTATAGTTTTACTTGCATAAAACCCTCCATCTAATTTTCTTTCTAGCTCTATAATTCTATTATTTGGCTATATTCATTTTTTTAGTTAAGGCAATATTTGTAAAAGATACCATCTCTATCTAATTAGAATTATACTTTTCTACACTATCTCATTAATCGTATTAGTATCTACTATATCATTTGGCTCATCTACGACATCATTTACGTCTGGATCAGGTTCTTCGGGTGTAGTAGGTTCATCTGGTTCATCTTGTATGTCATTTATAGTTAAGGTAATTGTTTCGCCTTTCTTTAACTTTGTACCAGCTTTTACACTTTGTTCTAGTACTATTCCATCTTGCTGAGATGCATCGCTAGTATACGTAATTTCTATATTAAATCCGCTTAATGCTCTTCTTGCTTCTGATTGTATCATTCCTACAACATTTTCGACTTCTAAGGTCATAGTTTCTTCTGTATGCTTATCACAAGTTTCTTCTATTTCTTCATATTTATCTCCGGCATTAGTTTTCCAGCTTGCATTTATTTCTTTTTCCGGTGTTGATAAATATGTTTTCTCTTCTGTTTCTGGACAGAACTCTGTTGCAAGCTTTCCTGTTTCTTTACATATTTCTACTGTTTTATGCCCATCACATTCATCAGGTACTGTTCCTTCTACAAATACTTCTGTATACGTATGTGTACATTCTTTTGTAGCTCTTTTTCCTGAATCTGTACAAATTTTTGCAGTTACTATATTGTCTGGTCTTTCAAATCTTTTGCCCTCTAAATCTTCGTGAATATCATCCATTACTGCTGCCCAAATATCCATTGCTGGATTTTCGCTTCTCAATCCTGGAATATAAATATTTTCTGGTTCATCAAATCCAAACCAAGTTGCAGCTGTATAGTATGGTGTAAATCCACAAAGCCATCTATCTTTCACATTATTGGTCGTACCTGTTTTAGCTGCTACATCCATACCTGAAATAGAGCATAGCCAAGCTGTACCATCTGTAACTGGAGAAGTTAGAATGTCAGATAATATATAAGCATTTCCTTCACTCATAACTCTTCTTGTTTCTTGTTTAGCTTCAAGGATTACATTTCCGTTTAAATCTTCTACTTTTGTATAAAATGTTGGTTCTATGTACTCTCCACCACGTGCAATTGTAGCATATGCTGCTGCCATTAGTAACGGAGTGGTTCCATGGCTAGTTCCTCCTAATGCTAAACCAAGTTCTTCATCACTTTCATCATATTGGGTCATCCCCAATTCATTTAAAAATTCTCTTCCTGTCCTTACTCCAACATTTGATAAAATTTTCATGTTTACTATGTTAGATGAGTTTGCGATGGCTGTTCTAACAGTAATTAGTCCCAAATATCCTGTTGAGTTCTGTGGATCAAAATTGCCAAACAATGTATATGAATCATCATATACAGTTGCAGCAGTTATTACTCCATTTTCCAATCCTGGTGCAACTGCAGCTAATGGCTTCATAGAAGAACCAGCTTGCCTTCCTCCATTCATCATTGATGTCGCTCTATTAGTTCCATAAGTAGGTGAATCCTCTCCAAGTCCTCCAACTTCTGCAACAACTTGACCTGTACTATGATCTATTATTACCATTCCAGATTGACTATGTTCATTATTTTCTTTACCTTTTTCTGTTGTTGCATCTACTATATATTTATCCTTTAAATACTCTTCTTCCATTCTGTCTTGTATATCACTATCTTGAGTAGTATATATCTTGTATCCATTATTATATACTCTAGCCTTTGCAGCATCTTCATCCATATCGTATTCTTCCATCATATCTTCAATAACTTGATTTATTGCATCTACTTCTAGGAATGATAAGTCCGATGTTGATGAGAAATTTCCTTCTTTAAAAGCTAAACCTTCATCTACTTCTGCTATAGCTTCGTCATATTGTTCTTGATTTATAAAAGTTTGGCCATTTTCATCTGTTACAGTTAACATTTGTCCTAAAACTGTTTTGGTTCTTGATTTTATATCATCTTCGTTGTCGTCTCCATCAAATGGATTATAATAGTTTGGCGAATGATTTATACCAGCTAAAAATGCTGATTCTGCTAAGCTTAGTTCATCTGCTGACTTATCGAAGTAATAATTTGCAGCACTTTCAACACCATATACTGTTCCACCCATAAATATTTCATTCAAGTATAGTTCTAGTATTTGACTTTTTGATAGCATTTGCTCCACTTTATATGCACGTGACCATTCTCTTATTTTTCTTTCTATGCTATCCTCATCATCTTTAAGTAGATTTTTAACTAATTGTTGTGTAATTGTACTACCTCCAAATGAAGAATTTCCTCCATTCAAAATATATGTAACAATAGCTCCTGCTGTTCTTTTTATATCTATTCCACTATGCTGATAAAATCTTTCATCTTCTATAGCCACAAATGCTTCTGGTATGTATTCTCCCATTTCGGACAAAGATATTATTTCTCTATTTTCTTCTCCTGCTAATTCATGTAATAATTCTCCATCTTTATCATAAGTATACGAGTTTTGCATTTTTATTACTAAATCGTCCTCTGATATATTCCATGTATCCCCAAAGAATATTGCTGCAAACACACCTGCTCCTGCTAGACATAGTAATATAACTAATATTATAAATATCTTTATAAATAATCTAAGTTTTGGATGTTTTTTCTGCTTTTTAGATTTCTTTTCTTTTTTGGTTGTTTTAACTTTTTTCATTTTCTTTGTATCTTCATTACCACTTTCTTTTATATTTTTTTCTTCATTTATGTCTTGCGTTTTATACATTTTAGTTTTATCATCGTCACCTGCCATGATAAACCTCCTTTGATTATATAAATTTACTAACCTATTATATAATATATTACTAAAAAAGGAAAGCTTTTTCATAAATTTTTCACAAATTTAAAAACTAGTAAATTTACAAAGTAACTTCCAAATGTAATATATAAATCTTGAAATAAACTTTACACAAAGCAAAATTTGTAA
>CALXVA010000058.1 GCA_944391835.1 uncultured Clostridia bacterium
GCTTAAGCCCAGAAGTGCCAGAACAAAAGCCTTCTAGGCTTAGAGCAAACCACCAGTTTTACTGGTGGTTATGATTTTGCTATACAACAAGGTTAAGTTTCTTTTGACCGTGCATATTCGCGAAGCGAAATGCTACAAAAGGCAAAGCCATTTTTCTTATTTAGGAGCAATACTTACAAAGTACTGCCTCCAATCCAATGTCTATATCTATTAGTCCTACTTTATAATTTGCATCTAAGTCTATAAATTCTTTCATTATTTTTCGTATTTCAGATTCCGTAAAATATCTAGCTTGTGCTTTATACTTATTAACTAAAAACATTTGATTTGGTTTTAGTTTCATCGATGTTGCTAAATCCTTTTTGTATTTTTCAGCAATTTTAACTATATATAATTTTTTAAAGTGATTATATAAAGTAATTAATATTTTTTGTATAGGTTCTTTTTCATATATTAATTCTTTTAAAACTTGCATTGCTTTTCCTATATCTTTTTTACCTAAATTGTCTGTTAAGTCAAATATAACACTATCTATTTGCTTAATACATAAAAGATCTACCTCTTTGTTAGTAATTACTCCATTTGTTCCTACATACTCAATTAACTTTCTAATCTCATTTATTAAGTCTTGCATGTTTGTGCCACAATTTTCTATAAAATATTTTGCCGTACTGTTATCTATTTTAACTTTATATGCAACACATATTTTTTGTATGTTTTGAATAAGTTCTGGTAACTTTAACTCAGCAAATTCTGTAACCATTCCATTTTTTTCTATAGACTTATAAAGTTCATTTTTTTCTGCAGATTCTTCTACAAATATTAACTCCACAGCTGAATTTATTAAATCTATGTTTTCATTTATATAATCTGCAATTTTATTAGACAACTTAATAAGCTCTGCTTCTGGTCCTTTAGCAGTCTTTTTTTCTTTTTTAAATAAGCCTGTATTTTTGGCAATAATCAGCTTTTTTTCATATCCGAAAGCAGGTGTCTCAATGTCCGAAATAATTTCTTTTACATTGTTTTCGTCTATTTGTATAAAGTTAATACCATTTACTAAACTTCCAAACTCTTTTTTTATTTTCTTCACTTTTGTTTCCTTTAAATAGGTTTCTTCTCCAAAAAACAGTTTAACAGACATATTTTACCTCCTTTTCAGCAAAACAAGCCCGTCCCCAATTGCTGAAAAAATTTATAATTTTAGTGCAAACTTTGCTGAATGTGCGTGGCATATTGCTGCTGCCATACTGTCTGTTGTATCGTCTAATTTAGGAAGCTTGTCTACCCCTAAAATAGTTTTTACCATTTTTTGAACTTGAATTTTATCTGCCCTGCCATACCCAACAACAGATTGCTTTATCTGAAGTGGTGTATATTCGTAAGTAGGAATATTTTTTCTGCATCCTACCACCAATATTACTCCTCTCGCTTGTGCAACATTTATAGCTGTTTTAGCATTATTATTAAAAAACAACTCCTCCACAGATATTGCATCTGGTTTATACTCATCAATAATATTTTCTAAATCATTGTTTAATTTCAACAATCTTAATGGAAATGATTGCTTTGCCTCAGTAAGTACTGCCCCTGAAGCAATTAACTTAAATTTATTTCCTATGTAATCTATTATACTATATCCGGGTTATTGCAAAACCCGGATCTATTCCTAAAATTCTCATTTTTTTGCTCCCGTCTAATTTGTTTATTTATTATATTATTATTCTAAATACTTCTCCAACACTCCAACCTTGTGCAATAGTTCCCTGTGGTCTAAATTTCTTATTATCTGTATCATATAACTCACAAATACTTCCTACGGATTTTCCTGTGCTCATTTCTTTTACAAAAGTTTCTTTTGTCTTAGCTTTAAATTCAAGAATTTTAGTTTCTATCTTTTTCTTTTCTTGCTTATTTTTTTCTGCCTTATACATGTTTCTTAGAGTATCATAATATAATCCCAAAAGCCATGGCCATATAACTCCTTGATGATAGCTCATATCTCTTTTAATCATGTCTCCCTCATATTTTTCCCTGTAACCAGGTTCTCCTTTTGCCAAAGTACGCAAACCATAAGGAGTTAAAAGTTTCTTCTCTACTGTATCTAGTATTTCTTTTGCTATGTCACTATTTACATCTATTACCGGATATGACAATGATAAAGCAAATAATTGATTTGGTCTTATCTTTGAGTCTCCTAAAACATCATATAAAGATTTTCTTCGTTTGTTATAAAACTTTTCGTTAAAGCTCTTTTTACATTTTTTTGCAAGTTCTTCATATTTCTTTGCTTCTGTTTTTCCTCTTAATAATATGGTTAACTCTTCCATTATTTTTAGTGCATTATACCACAAACTATTTACTTCTACTGCTTTTCCATTTCTTGGAGTTACTACAAAATCACCTATCTTAGCATCCATCCATGTATTTTGTATATTCTCTGTTCCTGAAGAAATTAGAGCGTCCTCATCCATAAATATATTGTTGCCATCTATATCTATTCTTGTTTGATATGCATTCATAATTTTTACTAAAGTTGGATATATATTTTCTTTTATCCACTCATATTCATTTGTATATTTCAAAAATTTCTTAACTTGTTCGAACAACAATAGTGATGCATCAACACTATTATATAATGGTCTAGAATCATATCCTGAATATCCATTTGGCACTAGTCCATATTTTACGTCTCGTATACAAGTAAGAAGTACTTCTTTTGCTTCTAAAAATCTTTTTGTTTTTAATAAAACCCCTTCAAAAGAAATTAAAGTATCTCTTCCCCAATCTAGAAACCAAGGATATCCCGCAATTAAAGTATATAGTGCAAAGGATGGCCTATATACAACAAAATTATCAGTTGCTATAACAAAATTTTTTATTGAATTAATATATTCTGGATCTTTCGACTCTTTTTTCTTTTCGTCTATTAGGTCTGTGTTATATATTATTGTACTTAATCTTATTATTTCTTTGTTAATTAAATCTTTTGCATTTATTTCTTCTATGTTTTGTTCTAAAGAGCATACGAATGTAATATATTTTTCTTCTTCCGGTTCTATATCTATTTCATATACACCTGGAACAACATGGTTTTCTATTGCTCCTTGTTCACGTTTTTCCTCTTCTATATAATACATATTATAGAAAATATCATTTTCATGTTTAATATATTTTCCTTCTGAAGCATAAGTATATATAGGATGCTGTGAATTATTATCTATAACTATTTTTACTTTATTTTTTTCTATTTCTTGTTTGACTGCAAAATTCTCATTTGTATTTGTTGTATGAAATCCTCTAAAATTTACTATAGGTGCAAGTGTTAATTTTGAAGCCTTTTTACCATTTTTTATATAATAATAGACTCCAACAGTATTCTTTCCATGTTCTAAGCATATAAATTTTTTTATTAGAGTATCTTCTACTTCATAAGTAAAAATTGGTATATACTCTTTTTCAAATTTTTTTAAATGTTTATATCCATTAGAAATATTATTTTTACATACATTCGTATATAAATTATACGTTTTTCCTTCTATTTCAAGTGCTTCATCTATCTTAGATAATATTAGCTGTCTATTTCCTGGTGGCATAATAGGTGCTACTAACAATCCATGATACTTCCTAGTATTTGCACCTATTATAGTCGAACTACTATATCCACCAATTCCATTAGTTATTATCCATTCCTTATCTAGTCCTTTTTCCAAAGATAAGTTTTCATTTTCATACTTCATTTGTTTCCTCCAAAAAATTAAATTTATTTCTTTTTCTGCATTTGTTTTTGTCTTTCCTCTTGTTTTATTTCAGATTCTCTTATAGACTTTATTCTTTCGCTATATTTATCAAAGAATTTACTCTTACCCATTTTGGCCCTTTTGCCTTTTTTACTATTCACATTCTTTTTATTATTCTTTGTTTGTTTTTTTAACGATTTTTTACTGCTTTTTAATTTTTTATTTAGCATCATGTATTGAGCATTATTTTCCATATTATTAAATTTTAAATCATCACATATTAGTTGAATAATTGAAGCTGCAATGGCATCTGGATTATGACGTATTTTTCCATTTTCTATATGAGATAAATTTCTTTGTATTAATGATACACCTTCAACTTTTACTTTAGAAACATCTTGTTCTACTAATTCAGACCCTTCCATATTGTATTTTCTAATGTATTCCGGCATTATTTCACCGGTATCGTATATACAATATTGAATTACTCCTTTTCCTACATGCTCGTTAATTGCTTTTATATGCTCAGATAATGTATAATTGTCTGTTTGGCCAGGTTCAGTCATTAAATTACTTACATATATTTTAAATGCTTTAGATTCTTTTATTGCTTTTGCAACACCTTTAACCAATAAATTTGGTATTACATTTGTATACAAACTTCCAGGTCCTATAACTATTGCATCTGCCTCCACAATTGCTTCTATTACACCTGGCGCTGGCTTACAATTTGACGGTGTTATAAATATCCTACTAATTTTACTTGTTGTATCATTTATAAGTTCTGGTATTTTGTCCTTACTTTCTATTACAGTTCCATCTTCGAGTTCTGCACATATTTTTATTTCTTCAAGAGTTACAGGAAGTACTTTTCCAGTCATATTAAATATATTTTGAGATTCCTTAACAGACTCTGTAAAATCATTATATAGTGTGTTCATTGCTAGGAAATACATATCACTAAATGATAGGTTAGAAAGTCTTCCAGAATTAAATTTAAAGTTCATTAACTTTTCCATTGCCCCTTCATCACTAGATAAAGCTATAATACTTTCTTTTACATCATCTAATGGTAAGGTATCTAGCATTTTTCTTGATTCTGTTTTTGGTTCTCCATAGTCGGATACTGTAACAATAGCAGTTATATTATCTGTATAATTTTTTAAACCTTTAAGTACTGAATTTAGTCCAGCACCTCCTCCAATAGCAACAACTTTCGGCCCTTGGTTATATACTTTTTTATTAAAAATTAATGTCTTTAAATTTGATGTATCGTCCTTTACTCTTTTATCTGAATTTTCTACTAATATTTCTAAAGTTCTTTTTTGAATTGCTATAATTCCATAGACAATACAAATAAATCCTATAACAAATATAATAGCTATTTTTGCTAGATTTGTAAATTCCATTTGCCTACTTGTTAGCACTTCTGCCATCCCATATAAGCAAAGTAGTATTCCAATTATTATAAGTAGTATCCATCTTTTTATTTTTGTGTTTGATTTAAACCATTTAAAGAAACCTTTCATTTTTGCTTTGTATGATAATTTAGTTTAAATAAAAAATATCATACACTCCTTTCTTAAAATTTACTACATTTTTATTTTATTATGTTTTTAATTGTAAATAACTCTTTTACTCTCCTAGAATTTCTACTTCTAGTTCTATAGTCTTACCAGTTTTTTCGTAAACTACTTTCTTAACGTATTCAATTAAATCAATTATATCTTGTGCTGTAGCATTTCCTGTGTTTACTATAAATCCCGCGTGTTTTTCTGATATTTGAGCTCCACCTATTGTATAGCCTTTTAGTCCACACTCATCAATTAACTTAGCTGTTATAAAATCTTCACCTCTTTTAAATGTGCTTCCTGCGCTAGGAAGGTCTGGCTGTTTTTCTTTTCTCATTTTGCTAAATTCATCCATTTTCGCTTTAATATCTTCTTTATTCCCATAAGGAAGTTTTAACTTTGTTTCTAAAACAATATATTTTTTATTTCTAAATACACTATTTCTATACCTAAATTCTTGTTCTTTATTATCTAGTTCAATTATGTTGTTTTCGTCTATATTGTTTCCATTCTCTGTTATTTCTATATCGTCTATATTATCTTTTCTTATTGGTCTATTATCTTTTTTGAGTTCTAAGCACTTTGTATTAATTACTATATCTTTCATTTCGCTTCCATAAGCTCCTGCATTCATTCTTACTGCTCCTCCAATTGTGCCCGGTATACCAGAAGCAAATTCAAAACCTGAAATTCCGTTATTAAGTAATTCTTGTGCAAGTCGCATTAGTTTAACTCCTGCTCCAACAGTTACTATTGCAAAATCATTCTGCTTATCTATTTCAATTTTATCAAATTCTATTTTTATTACAATGCCACTTATTCCATTATCTTTAACTAAAATATTACTTCCGTTTCCAATAATTGTAACTGGTAAATAATATTTATCTGCAATTTTAATGGCATGCATCAATTCCTTAACATCTTTTACTTTAACTAGTATGTCTGCATTACCACCTACTTTAAAACTTGTGTATTTTTTCATGCTTTCCTTCATATATATTCTGGTTGGAGGAATAACTTTTGTTAATTCATTGCATATTTCAATTACTTTCATGCATCTATCTCCTTTTGCAAAATCCATATCAATTTTATCATTTTTATCAAAATTTTACAATAGTTTTGTAATATAAAAATTGGAGGCTTAGAACTTAATTTTAGAATTTGTTCTAAGCTCCTATTCTTTTCAAAGACAACAAAGTTTTGGGGCACTTAAACTGCAATCTCTGATTGCTATGTCGGGTCAGGTTCTTATTTGTTGACTATACCTTTTTGCAATAGTCTAAGCAAATCCAGCCTGATGGGATTTTACCCCAATTCCCAGAAATTTCTGTTACATCACATTGCACTCTATTGCATAAGCCATTTGGTCTATAGCCACACTCTCTAAAAACTTGTGCTTGAGCATTATTGGTTAAGTCAGAATATTTCTTCCAAGAGTAATTGGTACTAGGTCCAGTTCTTACAATTAATATTTCTGTATTTACTTCATACCTTCCTACTTTATATTTAGTAGAAGAGTTTGAACTGGTATTTGAATTACTTTCTGCATTCGAGCTTTGACTCGAATTAGAATTGCTAGAATTTGAGCTTATCTTAGTTGTATAATTAAGAGATATCCATCCATCTTTAGTTTTACCCCAATTATCTTTCTCAGCAGTAATTATTACTATTGCACCATTTGCATATCCACCTACTATACTATATGATGTGCTTGCACCTGAACGGATATTTAATCCACTACTAGCATTTACTCTTACAGTATAATTTACTTTTTCTACATTAGACGTAATATTGTCTGTTACTGTAACATCCGTATTATTATCCTTTATATTTGTTCTATCATTTTTGTAGCAATAGTATCCCGTAGCATTTGCATAATTTCTAAAATTATCTATTGTAACATACACGGTATTTCCTTCTACTGTTGCTTTGCCTCTTCTAGAGCTAACATTAAATTTTCCCGAATACAAATATGGGTCATATATTTTTAGTGTGTTTCCTTTAATTCCTACTATTACAATAAAATGTCCACCATAAGTGAATAAACCTTCATTACAACTTACAATTACATAGTAGTTATTTCTTACCAAGTTAACAGCTGTATTTAAGCTATACGTTTCTTGATAAATTATATCAAAAACATCGGCAACCCATTTCATTGCAGAAAAATAAGTTCCATTATTTGTACTTCTATAACCATATTCTACAAATAAATCTCCCATTTCTGGTGGAGTAATTACGCCTTTAATACTAGATACCACCATAGCTGCTGCCGTTGGACCACATCCACTAGTGCCCATTGTTTGCGAACTATCTCCAATAGATGAATACATATAATTTACCCAACGTGAATCTGCTTGATTATAGTAAGTTATGCCCTGATATTCACCTAATTGCACATTTGGTGTCTTACTAGCACCATTATATGCAACTTCTCCCTGACGTATGAAACCTTCTTCTTCTAAATCTGCTTCTTGAACTTCAAGGGTTTGCTCGTCTTCTTCTGTTAATTCTGGTATTTCTGTTGTACAAATATTATTTGTTATTATATTTGCTGTAGTTTCAATACCATTTGATATTCTGTTTATATCTGTGCTACTAATTCCCCATATTATGCACAATATTGCAAGTATGAGTACTATTATAACACAGATTATAGCTTTTTTTGTATTCATAATAAAAACCTCCTACTATATTATACGTGTTAGGGGTTAATTTTGTTTTAGTTTCAACGTCTTAACGTATATATAGTAGAAGGGATTACCTTATATTTTACTTTAAAATCTATCTTTCCAAATACAAGCTTTCATTAACTCTTGTAATATCAAATCCTAAGCACTCTGCTTTTCTTTTTGTTATCTCATCATCAAAATGCATACAAGTTATTTTATTTCTTTCTCCTTCACTAAATAATTTACTTAATGTTTCAATATTCATATGCGCTGGAGTTTCATATCTACTAGTATCTTGATAAAATTCATCAAATTCTCCTTTTTTAAAAGCTTCTATAATTGGTTTTGATATTGTTTTAGTATCACCACTATAATATATTCTTCTTCCTCCCAACTCTAAAACATATCCATACGCATTAATAAATTTACTATGTTCTTGTTTAATTTCTTGTATTCCATACTTTTCACATTCTCTTGGACTAATAAGCATATATGCTTGTGGTTCATTTCCTACAAGTGATAAGTATTGATTCATTGTATTTTTTTCAGGATATATAACTGTTGGTATAATTCCTTTACCATACTCACAAAAAAATAATAAAGATGATAAACTTCCTATATGGTCTGTATGCATGTGAGTAATTAATATATCAATATCTTTTATTCTTTCTAAAAGTTTCTGTTTCATTAATCTTTCAAAAACAGTTTCCCCACAGTCTATCAGTAGCAATGATTTTTTCTCCTTATCAATATAATAAGCAGAATTGTTTCCAAAATCAGTATTAAAACAAGAACCATTTCCTATAAAATTTAATGTTTTATTTTCTTTCATTTATGTTCTCCTCCATAACTTAAATATATATATACTTGAGTTTTTAAGTATTGCAACCAACTTTCTATATAATTTTTTTATATAAGTATACTACGAATAGTATTAAATTACTAGCGAACACAAAAAAAATAACAGATAATTTCTTATCTGCTATCTTTTATGGCTCCTCGTGTTGGACTCGAACCAACGACCTATCGGTTAACAGCCGAGCGCTCTACCGACTGAGCTAACGAGGAATATATAACTCTGGCGACAACCTATTTTCTCAGCAGGGTAACCCACAAATATCTTCGGCACAATAGAGCTTGACTTCTGTGTTCGAGATGGGAACAGGTATTTCCTCTATGTAATCATCACCAGAAAATTTATTTCAATACAAACTACATTGTTTCAACGTAATCTGTATGAATTAACTATTTAATTACTTCGTGTGCTTTTTTCTTTTTGCACTTTCTTAGTATAATACTTTTCTTTCTCTTTTGCAAGTACTTTTACTAATTTTTTTAACTTTTTGTATCTTACTTTTACTATAGATACTATAAGCACTTTTTAGCACACTGAAAAATACATAGAGAAAAAATAGGTTACCTATCATTCATATAATTTTGTGGTTAAGCCCTCGATTTATTAGTATTGGTCAGCTAAATACATTACTGTACTTACACCTC
>CALXVA010000059.1 GCA_944391835.1 uncultured Clostridia bacterium
TGTCCCCTGTTCAATACAGAGAACATTCCAAGTTAGTAGCCTAATTTATACTGTCCAACTTTTTGGGTTCAGTACATAATTTCTACCTTTATTTTATTGTTATCTTTATTTATATTAAATTAATTACTTGGTGGAATAGGAGGCATAAATGAATCTTTTAATTGTTCTATCGTGTCAGCTTTAACCCACTCTTTCATTCCTGTTTTCCAAAGTAAACTTGATGGTGTTAGTTGTCCTGATACAATCATCTCTTTTAATTTTTCTAAGCTATAAGGACCTGTTGGCTTTCCATCTACTGCTAAATAATATTCTTCTGTTGGAATAATTGGTGGTTTTTCTGTTTGTTGTGGATTATTTATACCTGACATCATGTTATTCATTGAACCTGCAATATTTTGACCGACTGCACCACCAACTGCCATACTTGCCATCATTGCAGCCATATTAAATCCATCTCCACTGCCACCTGATAAATTAACATTTCCTGCACCATTTTCTCCCATTTTTCCTAATGCTTCTGCACCTGCAACACCAACTTCTGCTTGTTTTTCAACTTGGAATGCACCCATATTATCAGATTGTGTCTTTTTGTGCATTGCATATTGTCCTTCCTCTCTTTGTATTCTTAAAGTTTCCTCTTTATTTTCCATTTCAATTCTTTGGTTACCTTCAATGTCTTTTAATTTTGCCTCTACTTCTGCTTTCTTTATAGCACCAGCTACATCTTTAGTAACACTCATTAATTCTTTATATCCCTCACTAGATTTATCTAATTCTATTGCTGATAAGTCCACTCCTGAAACATCAACCCCAAAATTTTCTCTAAATCTATCTTTTACATATAGTTCAATCTCATCATTTATTTGAGCAATTTTAGTTTCAATTTGAACTAACGGAATATTATTACTAGCAGGAATATTAGTAATTATATCTTTTACATATCTAGTTACTGCATCACGAACCTGTGCTTGGAATTCTTCAAGCTTAAATGTATTTAATCTATGTAATTTTATAAATTCTCTATAATCCGAAATTTTGAAATTAATTGACCCTCTTACTGCAACAGGAACACCAAAATCTTCAAATCTAGGATCATATACATCAAAAAATGGTACTGCAAATTTAGTCTGAATTATTTGTGCAAGATTTATAAAATAAATTTCTGCTTGAAATGGTGTTCCACCATCATAAGCTAACCCTATAATACTTGCTAATATTGGGAAATTGGATGTTTCTATTTTTTTATCAAAAGGTCCAACAATGAAATCTTGCATTGTTCCATCCTTTTGTTTATATACAAAAACAGCCACCTCTCCATCTTTAACTCTTAATGATGAACCCCAACGCACTGAATTTTCTCTTGTATTCTCACCTTCTTGTGTTCCTTTTGGATGCCATTTCCAGATAAGATATGATGGTTCATCACATCTTATTTCATCCATAAATCCTCCATTATTTTTATTACTAAATAACCCCATAATAAAACCTCCTTTTAATACTCTGAAACAACTTTTTGAACACCATATACAATTTCGCCTGTTTCATTTACTAAAAATTCTTCTAATATAATATATGGCATTTTTCTAGTTCCTGAAAATCCATCATATACTGCTTTTAAAACTATATTCTTTCCAATATATTTATCAAAATATGTTTCTGATACTGCAGGAATAAAGTGTAAATTTACTAGCCATTTATTTCCATCTTCATCAGTTATATGACCTAAGATAGATTTTGTACTATCTGCCTCTAATATTTCAGTTTCATCTATCACACAATTAATATATATTTTTGTTCCACCTAATCCATTTTCAGATGCAAAAGAATTAAATTTTTCAAATTTTGCTTTTTCATAACCTTTAGTAAAGTTATCTAGTCTTGAACTTTCTTGTGTTTCTTTCTTACTACTATTTATACTATTATCCTGTTTTGACTTTTCTTCTTGTAATTTCTTTAAAACACTTTCATTTACATTGTATGAGTCAATATAAATCTTCATTTTTTGTTCTTTATTTTCATAAAATATACTTAATCCAAACCCATCTGTATCTTTTGAATAAAATACTGTATCGTTTTTTGTTACATCTATATTAAATCCTGCATCTCTACATTTTTTTGAATATTTTTCGAAGTCCTCTTTTGTTACTTTATATACTTCAACTTGTAATTGCCCAGAACTTTCACTTATAATTGTACCATTTTTATTGTCTGGATGTGGTAATCTATTAAATAAAACTGAATCTTGCCATTCAATTGTAGCATTATAGTTTGTTGTATCTACTATATCCATTCTCTCAAACAGATTAGACCTCATTCCCAAAAATACTATTGCAACTATTAATAAAATAAGACCTATTAATGCTTTAATTTTTAATTTTTTGTTAACTTCTGCATTTTTATTAAGTATTTTATCATAACTTTCATTAACTATTTTATCATTAGGAAATAACAAATCAGCTTTATGTTTTAATTGTTCTGCTTTTGAACTCCATAATCTAAACCAGTAAGCATTTTTCCTATTCATTTCTTCTTTTGATATAAAATCCATTTTTTCTTTTGCAAATATCAATGCATCAATTATTGATTCCCTATCATTTGGAAATGGAAAATTTTCAATTAATGATTCTAATTGTTGTTCTTCTTTAGACAAATTAGGCTTTGTTTTTATTTTTATAAATGGCAATAAAAAATATATGAACAGCGGTATAAAAGCAAATATTAAATTCAAAATTATAAATCCAAATTTTTTCCCACTACTCCAGCTAGACCATCCACCGTTACTTATTTTGGGACTATTAGAAATAGTTTGTTCACACTCATTTACTTTTTCTATAAATCTTTGTAATGTTTTTGATACTTCTTTCCCACTTAATTCAAATCCACAACTTGGACATACTATATCAAACGCTCTAACAACATCTCCACAATTTGGACATTTATGAATTTTTCCATCATATACTATTTTTCTTTCACTTAACTCTTCCATTTCTACTTCATTCTTTATTTCTTCTTTTTTTTCTTCTAAGGCATTTTCCTTAATATTTACAGAAGCTCCACAACAATTGCAAAATTTTGAGTTTGAATTTATTTCTTTTCCACAATTGCTACAATACATACTTTTTTCCTTTTCATTTTTTTCTTCAATTTTTTCATTTGGGTTATTATCTATTGTTTTATTTTCATTATCTATCTCTTTTTCTCTTTGTCTTTTTTTATTATTATTGGATGAAAATTCATTACTTTCATCATCTACAAAAATATCTTTTACAAAATCAATCTGATCTTTTACTTCATCGATTTGATCTTTTGCTATATCTTTTACAGTTCCAACAACACCTAAAAAGCTATTTACTATAGTATTTTTCTTTTCTTTAGAATTATCATTAAGATTGTTACTTTCATTTTTCTTCCCTGTAATAATTTCTAATATAGCATCATACCAAATTTGTAATTCTTTTTTCTTATCAAAAACAAAATGTGCTCTTTCTCCATTTTGTAAAAGGATTTGTAATCCTAGTCCATATTCATCATTATCTACTTTTGAGATTTGCAATTTATCATTAACTATTCTTATGCTTTGCAATGGGATTTTTTCTATAATTTCTTCACTTTTTGCAAATAACCCATTTGATTTTTCATAATAACAAATAATGTTCTTGTTAGTTAAATACATTTCATATATTTCTTCATAAACATCATTTGATTTATACACTTCAACGCTATTTGCTTGTTGAATTATCCCTTCATCATTCTCTAGTTTCAAATCTACCATAATTATCTCCTCTTTTTTAATTATCTTGAGTTTTTTCAAACTCGCAAATATCTCCTATATCACAATTTAAGTATTCACAGATACGCATCAATACAGATAGGGCAACTTCTTCGTTTTTTCTTAATTTTGTCATTGTTCCTGTAGCTATATTTAAATCTTTTCTCAAGTTTACTGGAGTGATGTCTTTTTTGATTAACAAAATCCACAATTTTTTATAATTAATTCTCATAATATAGTACCTCCTTAAAAAATCAATACTATACCTCCTTATATCTATATTATACGATTTTTGTCGATATTTGTCAATATTTTTCGCAAGATGTTGCGATTTTAGTTTTCTATCTTATTTTTTTCTTATCTTTGCTTTTAGCAATTTCTTTCTCACTTCTTTCCTTATTGTCTTGAAATCTTTTCTGTATTATCCAATCTTCTTTTTCTCCCTTTTCAGCTTTGTTAATTATTCTTTTGCAAGTTTGTATCTTTTTATTTAATCTTTCAATATCTTCATTTAAAATATTAATTCTTGCCTTTAAAATCGTTTTATCAACTGCATTATCTGTTTTATTATATAATTTCATATATATTTCTTTTTGAGCCTTTAAAGGGGAGATTTCTTCAAGATATTGCGTTCTTAAATTTTGTGCATCTTGTATTGATGTTAATTTATGATCACTAATCATATTTAGTTCATCACATAACTTATTAAATTGATCTATTTCTTTATAATACTCTGGAGTTCTTTCTTCATAATGTATTTTAGGTGGTAATTTTCCTAGAACATATAAAAAATGAACATATAGTCTATAAAAATGTGATTTTTTTAATAATTCTGAATTTATCTTAACTCCTTCATATATCCTTATTTTATATATTTTGTTGTTATCATTTTTTGACTTATAGTCGTTATAATATATCCTATACTTTATATTTTCAAAAGTATAGTCTTCCCCAAATGCTCTTGCAATCCTTATATTTCTATTAAAATATGGTGTTGATATAGATATAGAATTATTAGACTTTTTTACAAAATAACCTTTATAGCCTAATTCATCAACAAAATCTTGATATTTTACTGCATTTTCAATTGCTTCATCAATATCCTTTTTTATAAGTGCCATTTTGCCACTATTACGATTATAATTTGCAATTCTGCTTTCAGCAATTTCATCTTCTTTATTTGCTTTATCAGTTTCTACTATTGAAAGTCCATATTTTTTACATAGTTCATCATTTGTTTCTCTAACTAATGCTAATTCAACATTTGAATTGTGATATTTACTTCCATCAACAAATGAAACCGAATTTAAAATAATATGGTTATGAACATTATCTTTATCAACATGTGTGCAAACTAATACTTGATATTTATCTCCCCATAAACTTTCAGCAAGTTTCATACCTATATCATTACATTGCCTAGCTGATACTTCTTTCCCTTTAAATGATTGTATAAAATGATAACCTAACCTTCCATCTTCTTTATGAAAATTCTTTTTAATTAACATCATTTCTTCATAAGCATTTTCTGGTAAACAATTTATTCCAGATACTAAAATCCCATGTTCAGTTTTTTCTCCATTCTTTGCATAATTTATAACTGCTTCTAAATTTTTTTTTATAACTTTATATTTAGTAATTGCCATAAGCCACCTCCTTATCTTTGTCTTGAATATACTTTCTTTTCAAATCTTAAAATAAAATCTGACAATTCTTTTGTAATATAACTATATTCATCATGTGATGTGCTATATCTTGAATTTGCAATTCTTGCAATCTGATTTATATTATTTGCTATTCCATATATTTCTTTTTGAAAAGATTTTATTTCTTCAGTTGGTTGTGCTTTTATTCTATAACCTTTAATTGTACTTCTAATAAATTCTGATTCAGTTAGTCCTGCTTCTTTTGATTTTCTCTTTAGTAATTCATCTTCTTTTGCATCTATCCATATTTGTTTCTTTATATTTCTCTTTCTCATATTTTTTATTCTCCTTTCAAAAAAAAATTACCAGTCTTTTTTAGACTGGCTTAAAAATATTAAAGGGGTTTGGGGAAGTAATTCCCCATCAATCAGTTTTCCCTAAAAACTGACAAGCAGTATTTATATGGGAGTATAAATGCGACGCTTGCTTTCAAAATACTGTCAAGCTACTTTATACATATATCAACTCCTTTCCAACAATTTCTTCTGCTTGATTTTTAAAGTTATTCATCATTCCAACCCAATATAATGGATCAGAGTTTTTCATTTCTTCTGTTAAATTGCTTTGTTCTTTTAATTGTTTTATAATTCTTTCTACTTTATCTTTTGCTTGCATATCTGTTTCTACAATGTGTTTTCTTAAAGTTCCTTCCATAAGCATTATTGTATATTCTGCTTTCTTATTTTCTTTCAAATAATTTAGTCTTAATCGTCCATATTTTCCTATACAATAATCTGGATATTCATCCTTTGGTATTACTAAATTTGGTACATAATAATCTCCTTCCTTGTGATATTCAATTTTGTTTTTTCTTTCATTATCCATAATGAAAACCTCCTTTAAAATAAATTTTTATATAAAAATAGAATAGATTTACTATTCTATAATTACCTTGATTTTTCTACAATTAAGAAACCAGAGAGAGTGAGCTTTGTAGATTAGGCGTAATATATCCCATTTTGATAAAAGGATTATTACGCCTCTATTTATAAGAAACCGTCGGTCGTTCGCCGAGTTTCATAGGCAGTCTAGTAAGTAGCTAATGCTACTATAATTGCTGATAACTTAATATCCTTGCTTATACTTGTCCAAGCTTTTTACAATTATAAATCCACATCCAAGTATCCACCAATACTCTTTTTTTATTGTGAGTTTTTCGTTCTAAGTTCTCACTGACGCACTTTGTATAAATAGACTGTTTACACTCATACGAATAGACTTTATAGCATCGGCTCCATCTAACCTTATCACTTTTATAGAGTTTGAGGCATTATCTCTTACAAAATAAAAAACACCTACAACTTTTACATTGTAAATGTCTTTTATTTTAATATTCAATTATTTATAATATTCAAATATATCTATATCTCCTTTGTCAAAATTTCTTTCATAATCATCTGGATATTCTTCTTTAAACCACTTAACCTTATCTAGTATTTTATTCCTTACTTCTGTAGTATCAACATTTGAATACTTTTCTATTGAAAGTAATATTGGTATTATGCTGTTTCCACTGATACATAAATCATAATTTTCATAGTCATAAGAACCCCACTCATTCTCTTTTATCTTCAATTTTTCTTTATATGATATGTATATATAATCATCTTTAAACAAATGGTTAATTTTAAATGGATTATATCCTACATCAATAACGCCTGATGTTTTTAAATAACCATACATATACCATATTGACCTACTATGGAATTCAACAAAATCTTCTGGTAAATCTTCTTTTTTTATTTTTGTTGGATAGTGTCCCCCTAGCATATAAATATTCATTATCTCTGTCTAATGTTTCCCTGTATGATTTACCAAATCTTCCTCTTGTATAAAATAAAGCTTTTATTCTACTCAATCTAATATTCCTCCTTTACTTGTTACTTAGTTTCCACATTATCATAGGATGTTCTTTTATTCTTTCCACAATTTCTTTATCATTAAATAATAATTCTGGTTCATAAATTCCTTTTTGAAATTTATTATAAAAAAGTTTTGTATTATCATCTATAACTAAAATATCTTTTAAATACTCTCTTACAACCTTTTTCATCTCATCTACATTACTCTTTTTTGGATTTCTGTCTTTTAATGTTGGTAATAATTTTGTTTTTATATCTTGTCTTTTTAATTTTTCAATATTATCAATTTTCATATTTTCAAGCTTGTACCCACAAACAGCAATATATTCTAGCATAAAACATTGCTTTAGTAATATTTTTTCCTCTTTATCAAACAAATCATATTTGCTTAATGTATATACATCAAATAAATCTCTAGCTGTTGTTCTATCTAATAAAGCACATATTTTTGCAGCATATATTTCTATTGGATTTAAACAATGAATTGTTAAATGCTTGTCCTTAAATACATTTGTACTAACTTCTAATTTTTTAGTTTCTAAAATATGAACTCTATTCATATAGTTTATTTCAATTTTTATATTATCAATATTTCCTTTTATATCAACGTATTCTGCAACAATAGAATCTAATGCATATACATTTTTAGATTTTTCCATATTTATTCTATAATCATTCACATTCAAATATTGTATAACCCAATTATGTATATTTTTTCTTTGTTCTATCATTTCTTCTTTTCCTATATTTTCCGTCAAGTCTAAATCAATATCAACTGATAATCTTGGAAAATTGAATACTACTGTATTAATTGCTGTGCCACCTTTTAATGCTAATAGTTTATTTAATTTTTCATCACTGTTTATCCATTGTAAAATTCTTATTAATCTCTCTACCTTTTCAAGTGTTGATCCAATAAAACCCGTCTCTTTAGAAATATTCTCTATATAATTTCTATATTTTTCTACCAATATAATCCTTCTCCTTTATTTGTAAATATTTTTGGAACTACTAAATTCCATTCTTTAATATATTTGCTTTTCATTCTTTTAGTTTCTTCATTAAAATATAACTTTTTATTTTCAGATTTGCTTCTGCATTCTTCTATTATATCTTGCTCTACTCCATAATGCTCTTTAAATAATTCTAAGAAAAATCCTACTTTGCCATATAATTTGCTAGAATTGTATTTTTTTAAATATTCTAGTATCTTATTTTCATCTAGTTTTCCAAATAATTCTAAGCACATTATTAATTCTTCATTTCCTCCTGCTAATTCTGTTTTATCTATACAATCTATAAAGGTTCTTTCTTTATCGGTTATTCTAACTTTATCATCTTGTACTATTCCAAAATCATATTTGCTATTTATATATTTATATGATATTCCTTCAAATTCAAAATTTGTAAATCTTTTTTCTGTAGAAACATATACTTCATAAAAAACTTGATTTTTTACTCCATAATATTCTAAAGCAGAATGATATGATATGTATGCATCTTCCTTTATTTTAGAAGCTATCATGTACTGATCTGGAATTGTATTTTTAAACTCTATATTGCATACAACATATAAATTATGCTTTACTCTTTTTATATAACCAAATAGCAGCAAATTTCTTATTATGCTTTTAGCTGTATTCATATTTCCTGTTAACTTATATACATCATCAACATTAAAAACCTTTAAAATTAATATTTTTTCATATCTTTTCATTTCTATTTCCTCGTTTTTTGTATTAAAAGTGTGTCTTTTCACACCCTTTTGTTACATTTTAGCACACTTTTTGTTTTCTGTCAATAAATTTGTTTCGTTTTTTGTATTAAAAGTGTGTGTTTTCAAATCTTATTAATACAAATTTCGTGATTTTGCGTTTACTATTTATTTATCGATTTTGTATTAAAAGTATCAAATTTTTAATACTTTTGATACTTTTTCATTACGAATTTTTTCCGTTTATGGAACTTTTTCGTAATAACTATATGTATTTTCAATATCAATATACATTTTTAAGTATTTTAATATACAAATTTTAAGAGTATCAATATTTTTCAAAACTGTACATAACAACAACACTCATGTGTATATTG
>CALXVA010000060.1 GCA_944391835.1 uncultured Clostridia bacterium
GCTCCAAATTATAACAACTTATAAATCGTAATATGATTATAATGGATGAATCTATTAATCAGAGCATCATTTCCAGTGAAGGTTCATCTTATGAATCAAGAGTTGAAAGTGTATTATATGGTATATTTTATTGTTATTTCTCAAGAAATATATGAAACTAAGACATATTTTAAGAAAAGTAAGAGAGTAATCTCATCAAAAAACTTTAATAAAGAAACTTTAGAAAAATTATTTACACAATTTATTTAATTATAATTACTAAGAGTGTCTTAAAAGCAAAGAAAGGAGTGAAATTTTCTATGGATGATAATGTCAATAAGTTTTCAGGAAAAGCCCAACTATACAATAAGTATAGAAGTAGTTATCCTATTCAATGCATTGAAGATATCATTGCAACCAATCCGTCAAATAAAAATATAGTTATTGCAGACATTGGAGCAGGAACGGGTAAACTCACAGAATTGTTTTTAAAAAGAGGAATTAAAGTAATTGCTGTAGAACCTAACCATGATATGATTAACATTGCAAGAGAAAATTTAAGTGAGTATGGTAATTTAATAAAATTTAATGAAGAATCAGCAGAAAATACTAAAATTGAAAATAATAGCGTTGATGTTATTACCGTAGCACAAGCTTTTCATTGGTTTGACAAAGAATTGTTTAAAAACGAATGCAAAAGAATTTTAAAAGAAAATGGTACTATAGCTATAATGTGGAATTTCTTAGATTATAAAAAAGAACTAGAAGGAAAAATAATTGATATCCAAAAGAAATATACAAAACTTACATTTAATGCATCAGAAGAAAAACAGCGAGATGAAGATATAGTACAATTTTTTGGAGAAAACAAATATAAATTAAAAATTTATGAAAATAACTACTTACAAAATTATGAAAATTTTATAGGAAATCAATTATCAATGTCATATTCGCTTAAAGAATCTGATGAGAAGTATAATGAATATGTTTCAGAATTTAAGAAATTATTTGAAGAATTTAGTGAAGATAATATGGTTACTATTCATAATAATACATATTGCTATTTTGGAAATGTGAATGGATAAAAATATGTTGAAAATATTTATATAAAGATGTATAATATTATAGACTTTCCTAAAAAGGAGGATTTGAATAAATATGGAAAGCAGGAAGTTATATACGCAAGAAGCTCGGAGGCTAAGTGCACAGACAATTTTTTCTTCTATTATAGATGGAGGAAAAACATTTTGGGAGCTGGCCCCAGAATATGGAGTGACAGAAGACCAATTGAAAAAAATAATATTTGAAAAAGTTGGTCCGAAAGAATATAGAAGACTACAGAAAATTAACTGGAGAAACCAAACTAGTGGAGGAGGAAGAAGAAAAAAAGCAGTATCAAAGAAGAAAATAAAAAAAATAGCTACAAGAGTAAATACAGAAGAGATGGATATAGCTGTTTTTAATATTCCAAATGAAATTCCTGCATTGGATGCTCAGCTGACCAAAATTAGTACAGAGATTGATAGATTAAATTCTGCAATCCAAAAAAAGCAAGAGTTACTTAAAAGTGAAAGTGCAAAACTGGAAAAGGCGAAAAAAGCCTTTGAAGAAGCAAAAAAGCAATTAGCAATAGTGCAAAAGCATTATTCTATTTCCGAGATGGAACTTTTCAAGTTGCAAAGTTCTTTGCTGAGGGAAGAGAAGTATAAAGGAATGTTGGAGGAAAAATTTGCTGAACTTCAAAGCAAGCAAATTTTTCTGGTAGCTCCTAATTATCGGGGCGAAATACCACAATACGGAACGGTGGTTGCTGTTACAGCTATTCCTGGTACTACATTGGAAGATGTTAGCAAGGTTGAATTAATGCAGAATGTATCTGCAGATGAGGTTTTCTGTTTCAAGAATATGGAAGAAGCAGAGGCAGTATGTAACTATTTAAGACTTGTTATGAAATATTTCTGCGAAGATAAAGAGTATACTCTTCTTGTGGATGACGAGAACATAATTACTCTTTTGAAAAAGCATGAACTTATTGAATAACACCTGCATTCCCTAGAAAAAAGGACACGCATGGAATAATTACCAGCGTGTCCTTTTTTGGCTACACGTCAAAATTAATTATATCATAAGTATTACAAAAATATTAAAATACGTCGAATTTTGTCAATAAGTTATCCTTGCAATTTACATAAAAATATGCTATAAATGTAAAGGCAATTAGGTCGAAAAATTATTTCAAAAATTTAATTCAAATTTATATATTTAATCTTAAAATTTTATTTTCTGTTTATAAATCTTTATCAATTTTTTCTTAAAGTAAGATTCATAATATGAAAGTCAATAGATATATAAAACCTAATTATAGAAAGGAGACTTTTATGAGTAATGAAGAAAAGAAAATACTATCACCAAAATTGGATGTGGTTTTTCAAATATTGTTTGGGGAGGTAGGAAGTGAACAAATAACGAAAGATTTATTAAGTACAGTTTTAGATGAAACAATAGAAACAGTAAACTTAAATGAGAATATAGTTCTAAGGGAAGAACTACCAAATGATAAAATGGGAATAGTAGATGTGCTAGCTAAAATAAATGGTAATGAATTCTGCAATATAGAGATGCAATTAGTAGATAAGAAAAATATACTAAAGAGGTTATTATTTTATTGGTCAAAGCAATATATAAAAGGAATAAAAAGTGGAGAAGATTATAAAGAATTGAAGAGGACGATAGTAGTTCTAATTGCAGATTTTGAATTGGAAAGCATAAAAGAACTTGAATTTCATAGTATATGGCAAATAATAGAGAAAAAAAGAAGAAAATTAGTATTGACAGATGATTTAGAGTTACATATAATAGAAATGCCAAAGATGTATAGAAATAAAACAGAAGGTAAGGAAGGAAAGCTAAAAGAGTGGTTAGAATTTTTGGAAAATCCAGAAAGTAAAGAGGTAGAAAATTATATGGAACAGAACAAGAATATGAAAGAAGCAAAAGAAAAATTGGATACCATGAGTGAAGATGCAAAGATAAGAAGAATAGCAGAATTAAGAGAAAAAGCAATATTAGATGAAAAAGAAGCAGAATATACTGGATATTGTAAAGGAAAAGAAGATGGCAGAGCAGAGGGAAAAAATGAGGCAATAAAAACTATTGCAAAGAGCATGAAAGAAGAGGGCATAGATATAGAAAAAATTATGAGGGTAACAAAATTATCTAGAGAAGAGATAGAAATGCTATCATAAAAATAAAATGTAAGGAGAGAGGTTTATGTTAAAAGAAAAATTATTAGAAGACTTAAAAAACTGTATGAAAGATAAAAATGTAGTAAGAAAAAATGTTATACAAATGGTAAGAGCAGCAATTTTGCAAGTAGAAAAGGACAATGGCATTACATTAGACGACAACCAAATAATAGATATAATTGCGAAGGAATCTAAAAAAAGAAAAGACTCTTTAGTAGATTATGAAAAAAGTGGTAGAGAAGACTTAATAAACGAATTAAAAGAAGAAATAAATATTTTAGCAGAATATTTACCAAAGCAATTATCTATGGAAGAAGTAGAAAAAATAGTAAAAGAAGTAATTGAAGCAGAAGGTGCAACCTCAATGAAAGATATGGGGAAAGTAATGAAATCTGCAAAAGCAAAAATAGGTGCTGCATCAGATGGTAAAACTATAAACGAAGTTGTAAAAAAATGCTTAAGCTAAGAAAATTAATCTAAAAGTTTAGATTTGTTAATAAAAAGTTCATAATTATACTATAAAATACTTCATAATAATAAAAAGGGAGTAGCTTATAAAAAACTAATCAACATCACAGCCCTAATGGCATGGTTAGTAACCTTTTAGGTAAGCAAGACTTTTTATGAATAGAAGAATATAAAAAATATTCTTTATATTTATAAAAAGTCTTTTATTTTTTGAAATCTAACTGTATAATTATTTTAGCATTGCAAAAAATAAGAAAAATGGCAATATAAATACATATACTTAACAGCCTTTTAGAAAGAATCAAATAAAGGCATATTAAAAAATTAATTAAGAGGAGAGATTTTAGTTGGAAAAAAGTTGGTTTAACAAAGGGGTAAACGAAATTGAAAAAGAATTAAAAACTAATTTAGCAAATGGACTTACACCAGCAGAAGTGGAAGAAAAAAGAAATGAATACGGCTTTAATGAATTAAAAGCAAAAAAGAAAAAAAGCCTATTCGTAAAGTTTTTAGAACAGTTTAAAGACTTTATGATTATTGTACTAATTATTGCAGCAATAGTATCTGGAATAGTTGGATATATGGAAGGAGAAGGAATAACAGACTCTATTATTATCCTTATAGTTGTAATTGTAAATGCAATAATAGGTGTGGTACAAGAAAACAAAGCAGAAAAGTCATTGGAGGCACTTCAAAAACTAAGTTCACACGTAGCAAAGGTTGTACGTAATGGAAAAGTAGAAGTTGTGGCTTCAAGAGACCTAGTACCAGGAGACATAGTTGTATTAGATACAGGAGACTATGTGCCAGCAGATTTAAGAATAATAGAAGGGGTAAATTTAAAATCACAAGAATCTTCGCTTACAGGAGAATCTGTACCAGTTGATAAAAATGCAGAGGTTATAGCAGACGAAAAGGTTGGAATTGGAGATAGAACCAATATGCTTTTCTCATCTTCGCTAATTACTTATGGAAGAGGAAAAGGTATAGTAGTAGAAACTGGTATGAATACAGAAGTTGGTAAAATTGCAAC
Source organism: uncultured Clostridia bacterium (assembly GCA_944391835.1). Classification (GTDB taxonomy): domain Bacteria; phylum Bacillota; class Clostridia; order TANB77; family CAG-508; genus CALXVA01. Next base: position 4,726 of record CALXVA010000060.1, read on the forward strand.
TATTATAAATGATACAGAAGGAACAGCAACACCGCTTCAAATTAAATTAAACAAACTTGGTAAAACACTTGGTATAGCAGCTTTAGCAATATGTGTAGTAATATTTATTATAGGTATTGCTTATGGAAAAGATATAATAGATATGTTTATGACAGCAGTAAGCTTAGCAGTTGCAGCAATTCCAGAGGGACTAGCAGCTGTGTCTACTATAGTTTTAGCTATAGGTGTTCAAAGAATGGTAAAGAAAAATGCTATTGTAAAAAAACTTCCAGCTGTAGAAACGTTAGGAAGTGCTACAGTTATATGTTCTGATAAAACAGGAACATTAACACAAAACAAAATGACTGTGCAAAAAGTATTTGCAGACGGAAACTTAAGCAATGTAGAGGATATTACTACAATAAATAATAGCTTAGAAAAACTAATGTATACAAGCACTTTATGTAATGACACAAAAATAGGAGAAAACAACAATTTAACAGGTGACCCTACAGAAACAGCATTAATAGATTTAGGATTTAAAATTAAATTTGATATTGAAAATACTTTAAAATTGCAAAGAGTAAAAGAATATCCATTCGATTCTGACAGAAAGCTAATGACTACAGTAAATAAAGTAGGAGATAAGTATATAGCATACACAAAAGGTGGAATTGATGAGCTTTTAGCAAAATGTACAAAATATGAAATAAATGGAGAAATAAAGGATAACCTAAATGAATACAAAGCTACAATAGAGAAATACAATATAGAAATGGCAAAAGATGCATTAAGAGTTTTGGCAATGGCATATAAGGAACTAGATCATGAACCAACAGACGAAGAAATGAAGACAATAGAAAGTGACTTAATATTTGTCGGTATGGTTGGTATGATAGACCCACCAAGAGAAGAAGTTAAAGCAGCAGTTGCAAAATGTAAAACAGCAGGAATAAAAACTGTAATGATAACAGGAGATCACAAAATTACAGCAGTTGCAATAGCAAAAGCCCTTGGAATACTAGAAAATGAAAATGAAGCAATAACAGGAGCAGAACTTGAAGAAATGTCTGATGAGGCTCTAACCAAAAACATTAGACAATATTCAGTATATGCCAGAGTATCACCAGAGCATAAAGTACGTATAGTAAAAGCATGGCAAGCAAATGGCGAAATAGTTGCTATGACAGGTGATGGGGTAAATGATGCACCAGCATTAAAAACAGCTGACATTGGTTGTGCAATGGGAATAGTTGGTACAGACGTATCTAAAGAAGCAGCAGATGTAATATTAACAGATGATAACTTTGCAACAATAGTATCTTCGGTAGAAGAAGGTAGACGTATATATGACAACATATTAAAAGCAATCCAATTCTTGCTTTCAAGCAATGTTGGAGAAATAGTAACACTATTTATAGCAATACTAATTACACCATGGCTTAGCAGTACATTTGGAATAGATGTAAACTTAATTGAAGTATTACTTCCAATCCATATATTATGGATAAACCTAGTTACAGACTCGCTTCCAGCTTTAGCACTAGCAGTAGACCCAGCAGAAGATGATGTAATGAACAGAAAACCAAAAAAGCAAAAGGGAATTTTTACAAAAGGAATGACTTGGAGAGTAGTATACCAAGGCTTTATGATAGGCCTTCTTACACTTGCAGCATTTATAATAGGGCTTGCAACACCTGATGACCAGCTTCCAGAAATGGTTAGAATAGATAACGCAATATATAGTGTGGATGAGGTGGACAACCTAGAAGAAGCTTTAGCAAATGGAGCAGAAATGCTAGAAAAACAAGAAGTAAAAGTAGAAATTGGACAAACAATGGCATTTGTAACCTTAGCATTTTCAGAGCTTGTACACGTATTTAACATTAGAAACAACAAAAAATCAATATTTAAAACGCATCCATTTAATAACAAAGTGTTACTTGGTGCAATTGCTATCTCGGCAATGCTTATGCTAATAATACTATTTATACCAGCACTAAGGCACATATTTAGCATACCAGTGCTACCAATGAACAATGTACTTGAAATAATAGGTTTAGTATTAGCACCACTTGTAATAGTAGAAATATTTAAATTATTTAAAATAAATGCATCTAAAGACGAGGTGTAGATTTTTAGGGCCAATTCACAAATTTTATGTTTGTGAGTTGGCCCCTAAATTACGCATTATTAGATTTTTATGATACAAAACAAAGGAAGTATGTATATTTAAAGAATTTTTTTGTTCCTTGGTGTCGCACCTCTCTTATGATAAAAAGAAAAATAAATTTTCTTTTTATCGTATGAAAGGTGCTCCAAATCGCACTCGCTTTAAAAAAAGCTCGTTTGGTCGCTTACGCGTCACTACAAAAATTCTTTAAATATACATACTTCCTTTGGCTTAAAACTTAAAGATATTAACTAGTAACAAGCATACAAAAATAAAAGTTAAAAACTATTGATAGATGAGCAAAAATTTGATAAAATGTGAATGGAAAAAACATTAGCATAATAAATAGGAGCACGATAAAATGTACCACATAGATATAATAGGAATGAAGAAAAAAAGAGATTTAAAAATTGTTTATTCAATCATAATAATTTCAATAATTCTAGCAATATGTTGTATTGGATACATTCTATATAACGAAAAAACAACTAAGCTTGCATCAAATAGTAACGTAATTACTGAAGAACAAACAGAAAATATCATTTCTGAAGAACAAAAAAATACAGCCGAAAACGTAGTTACGCAAAAAAGCGAAGAAGAAATAAATGCAGAGAAAGAATTTATCAATCAAATAAAGAATATATATAATGGAGAAGAAGGAAAAAGAGTATTTTTAACCTTTGATGATGGACCTTCGGAAACAGTCACACCAAAAATACTAGAAATATTAGATAAATACAATATAAAGGCAACTTTTTTTGTACTAGGTTGTAATGTTAAATCACATCCAGAAATAGTAAAGCAAGCTTATGAGGCAGGACATTATATAGCCAACCATGGTTATTCACATAAATATAGTAAGATTTATGAAAGTGCAGATACTGTTTTACAAGAATACAACAAAACAGAATCAGCTATAAGAGAAGCTTTAGAAGATGTAACATACTCAAGCCATTTATTTAGATTTCCGGGAGGGGCACACGGAGGTCCATATGAAGAAATAAAAGAAAAAGCAAGAAAAAAACTAAATGAGGAAGGTGTGGCATACCTTGACTGGAGTGCACTTACATATGATGCAGCTGGAGCAGATACAAAGGAAGAAATATTATGTAATTTAAAAGAGACAATGAATGGCTGGGATAATGTTGTTATTCTAATGCATGATGCACCAGATAAAAAAGTAACTTACGAAACATTAGAAGATGTAATAGAATATTTACAAGAAAAAGGTTATGAATTTAAAAATATATATGACTTGATGTGAAAGCGTGGATAAAAGGGAGGAATAAATATGTATGATGTTATAGTAATAGGTAGCGGACCTGCAGGAATATCTGCAAGTATATATCTAAAAAGAGCACAAAAAAATGTATGTATAATAACAGATGGAAATTCGGCATTAAAAAAAGCTAAAAAAATAGAAAATTATTATGGTGTGGAGCCTATCTCAGGAGAAGAACTATATAGCATAGGGTTAAAACAAGCCAAAAAATTAGAAATTCCAATAGAAGAAGATGAGGTAACTAATATATCCTTGGACAGAAATTTCGTTGTAAGAACAGTAAACAGTGAATATGAAGCAAAATATGTGGTAATTGCAACAGGAACAAATAGAAACACACCTAAAGTAAAGGGCCTAAAGGAATTTGAAGGAAAAGGAATTAGCTATTGTGCTATTTGTGATGGCTTTTTCTATAAAGATAAAGATGTAGCAGTAGTGGGAAATGGTAATTATGCGATACACGAAGCAGAAACTTTAAAATTAGTTGCTAAATCTGTAACAATTTTAACAAATGGCAAAAAGATGATTGAAAACAGAGATACATCAGATTTTGAGGTTGATGAAACACCAATTAGAGAATTTAGAGGAAATAATGTAATAAATGAAGTAGAATTTGAGAATAATAATACTAAAAAGGTAGATGGAGTATTTATTGCCATAGGGACTGCTTCAAGTGTAGATCTAGCAAGAAAAATAGGAGCAGTTATAAAAGGCAACAACATAGTTACAAATGAAAATATGCAAACTACAGTAAGAAAGTTATATGCTTGTGGAGATTGTACCGGAGGACTATTACAAGTTAATAAAGCAGTATACGAAGGTGCAATAGCTGCACTTGATATAATAAAAGACTTGAATACAAATGAAGAATAAGGCATTGTTTAAATTTTAACAATTAAAAATAAATGAATAAGCAAATTAATATAAATTTAGGAGGTAAAAGTTATGTCAGTTATAACATTAAACAAAAATAATTTTGAAGAAGAGGTAACAAATTCAGACAAGACAGTATTAATAGACTTCTGGGCTAGTTGGTGTGGCCCTTGTAGAATGATGTCGCCAGTTATTGATGAAATAGCAGAAGAAATGGAAGGAAATATAAAAGTGGGAAAAATAAACATAGATGAAGAAAGAGATTTAGCTATACAATATGATGTAATGAGTATACCAACATTTATAGTATTTAAAGGCGGTAAAGAAGTTGGAAGAAGTGTTGGAGTACAAGATAAAGAAGAAATAAAGGGAATGCT
>CALXVA010000061.1 GCA_944391835.1 uncultured Clostridia bacterium
AGCAACTATAGTTAAAAACAACCAATTAGATAATAAAGGAGAAACAGAGGAATAATGCCATCATATAATGCAATTAGCGTAACAGAGTTAAATAAATATATAAAAGATAAAATAGACAAAGACGAAATGCTAAATAATGTATTTGTTAAGGGAGAGATATCAAATTACAAGCATCATTACACAGGGCATTTGTATTTTACTTTAAAAGATGAAAACTCTTTAATAAAATGCATAATGTTTAAAGGATATGCTGCAAACTTAAAATTTGAGCCAAAAGATGGTATGAAGGTAACCATATTTGGTAGCGTGTCCGTTTTTGAAAGAGATGGTGTATACCAAATATATGTAAAAGCAATGCAAGAGGACGGAATAGGAAGCTTATATAAAGCCTATGAAGAGATGAAAGCAAAGCTAGAAAAAGAAGGACTATTTCACCAAAGCCATAAAAAGAAAATTCCACTCATGCCAAGGTGTATAGGTGTACTTACATCAAATACAGGTGCAGTAATTAGAGATATAATAAATGTATCTACTAGAAGAAATCCAAATGTATATATAAAACTATTGCCAGTACCAGTGCAAGGCCCGGGAGCAGCAGAAAAAATAGTAGATGCAATAAAATTAATGAATGAAAAGAAATTAGCAGATGTAATTATAGTAGCAAGAGGTGGTGGCTCATTAGAAGATTTATGGCCATTTAATGAAGAAATTGTAGCTAGAGCAATCTATGATTCAGAACTTCCAGTAATTTCGGCAGTAGGACACGAAACCGATTTTACAATAGCAGACTTTGTAGCAGATTTAAGAGCACCTACGCCATCTGCAGCAGCAGAACTTGCGGTACCAAATATAGCAGATATAAAGCTAAAACTTGATGGGTATAACAATAGGTACAAATTAGCATTAAAGAAAAAAGTAGAATTTATGAAACTTAGATACGAAAAATGCATGAATAGTAGAGTATTTAAAGAACCACTACAAAAAATAAACGAGAAATATATATTGATAGATATGAAAGTAAAAACAATGCAAAATAGCATATCTAACATATACAATAGCAAAAAAACAAATATGATAAAACATATAGCAAAATTAGATGCTTTAAGTCCATTAAAAACCTTAACAAGAGGTTACTCAATAGTGCAATCTAATGGAAAGGTTGTAAAATCTGTAAATCAAATAAAAAAAGATGATGAAATAGACATTAGACTTATAGATGGCAAAGCGAAGGCAAAGGTAATGTAGAAGGAGGGATACATATGAGTAAGGGTGGAAAAAGTTTTCTTATAGTAGTTATTATAGTTCTTCTTGCTTTAGGAGTAGTTTGGGCAGTTTATGAGAATTACAAAACAGAGCCCGCAAATGTAAACGCAACAACAGATTTGCCAAATGAAAACAAAGGAATTGATAACATAATAAATGATTTTGTAGAAAATGAGATAGTAAATACAGTTGAAGAGGCAAATGTATTAGAAGAAAATAATGCGACAGACAATGAAGAAGTTAGCAGTAACAAAACCGATGATAGTAATTCCAATAACAATAATGATAGTACAAGCAGTGGAAATTCTTCAGAAATAGTGGAAGGAACTACAACTAGTAGAGAAGAAAAAGCAATAGAACTAGCTAAAGATTATTATGAAGAAGAATATGGAAATTCGAATGATATATATTTTAGATATGATGGTGTAAATACTGAAGGAAAACATATAGTTGTAGCAAGTTCAAATGCTGTAACTGTTGCATTTTTAATAGTTGATTTAAATACAGGACTTGTAACAGAAAAATAATGAAATATTATGAGAAATTCAAGAAAACAATGAAAGGATTGAAAAATAATGCAAGAAACAGAAAGCTTTGAAGAAAAAATGAAAAGACTGGAAGAAATAGCAACAGAATTAGAAAAAGGAGATTTAGATTTAGATACTTCGGTTTCTAAATTTGAAGAAGGAATGAAAATATCAAAAGAATGTAACGAAATGCTAGAAAAAGCAGAGAAAAAAATAACAATGCTAATCAAAGGAGAAAATGGAGAATTAGCAGAAGAAAATTTTGTACAAAATGAGGAATAAAAAATATGATGGGGATAATTTCAGAATATAAATATTTAATAGTACCATTTGCAACCTGGTTTTTTATACAACTTTTTAAATTGATATACGATTTAGTAACAACTAAAAAATTTAATTTTAAAAGAATATTAGGAGCTGGGGGAATGCCTAGCTCTCATTCTGCTGTCGTTGTAGCACTTTGCACCATGATAGGAAAACAATATGGTATAAATTCAGCAATATTTGGTTTATCTGTAATATTTGCTTTTGTAGTAATGTATGATGCAGCAGGAGTAAGAAGAGCAGCTGGTAAACAAGCAAAACTACTAAATAGAATAGTGCAAACACCAGGGCTAACTAATGTAGAAGTAACAGAAAAATTACAAGAAGTATTAGGGCATACACCTATACAGGTTTTTGTAGGAGCTCTAATAGGTTTTGTTGTGGGAATGATATTTGGGTAAGACTTTAGTTATTCTTTATAAATAAAAAAATCTAATTTATTATAAAGATAGGGTAATCCCCTTAAAAAAAGTATTTCAAATATGTCGGTCCAGATACTTTTTCATAGAAATTCTAAATAAATTTTATGGCACCCTTCCATCAAAGATGAACTCTTTCCATAAAATTTATTAAGAATTTCTAACTCAAAGTACTCTCCATTCCATATTTTCATACTTTTTTTAAGGGGCTTACCCTATCTTTACATATATAAACTGTATTTTTTTCTTGCTATTCTTTTAATAATAATGTATAATCCTTTTGAAAGGAAAGTGATTTAGGTGGAAGATGTAGAAATTGCTAGAAATACTAAATTAGAAAAAATTGATGTAATTGCCAATAAATTAGGTATAAACGAGGAAGAGTTAGAACCTTATGGAAGATATAAGGCAAAGATAAATTTAAAAATAAAAGAAAGATTGCAAAGTAAGCAAAATGGAAAGTTGATTTTAGTAACAGCAATAAATCCAACACCTTTAGGAGAAGGAAAAACTACAATGGCAATAGGCCTAGCAGATGGACTTCAAAAGATAGGTAAAAAATCCATATTAGCATTAAGAGAACCATCCTTAGGACCTGTATTTGGTATAAAAGGAGGAGCAACTGGTGGAGGACATTCTCAAATAGCACCAATGGAAGATATAAACTTACATTTTACTGGCGACATTCATGCAATAACCTCCGCAAATAATTTACTTTCAGCTATGATAGATAACCATATATATTTTGGAAATGAACTTGGTTTTGATAGAGTTACGTGGAAAAGATGTGTAGACTTAAATGATAGACAGCTAAGAAAAGTAGAAACTGGTTTGTCAGGCGAGAAGAATATTGTTCCAAGAGAAGATGGATTTGATATATCTGTTGCATCAGAAATAATGGCAATATTTTGCTTAGCAAAAGACATTAAAGATTTAAAGAGAAGAATAGGCAACATTATAGTTGGATATACTAAAGAAAATAAGCCAATAACTGCAAGAGATTTAAAAGCAGATGGAGCATTAACTGTCCTATTAAAAGATGCAATAAATCCAAATTTAGTACAAACTTTAGAGCATACACCAGCTATAGTACATGGCGGACCATTTGCAAATATTGCACATGGATGTAATAGCATTATAGCAACAAAATTAGCATTAAAACTTGGAGAATACGTAGTTACAGAAGCAGGCTTTGGAGCAGATTTAGGAGCAGAAAAATTCTTAGACATAAAATGTAGAAAAGCAGAAATAAAGCCAGATGCAGTAGTTTGTGTAGCAACAATAAAAGCACTTAAATATCATGGTGGAATGCCAAAAGAAGAAATAAAAAATGAAAATATAGAAGCACTAGAAAGAGGAATACAAAACTTATTAAAACATATAGACAACTTAAAAAACAAATTTGGATTAAATGTAATTGTAGCAATAAATAAATATACACATGATACTGAAAGAGAAATAGAATTTTTAAAAAACAAATTACAAGAATATGGTATAGATTTAAGCTTAGTAGAAAGCTGGGAAAAAGGTGGAGAAGGAGCTATAGACCTAGCAAATAAAATTGTAGAATTAACACAAAAAGATAGTAAACTAAATTATACATATGATTTGGAAGAAAGCATAAAAGACAAAATAAATGATGTTGCAACCAAAATATATGGTGCAACTAGAGTAAAATATTCTAAAGAAGCAGATGAAAGAATAAAGCAAATAGAAGAGCTTGGATTTGGAAAACTTCCTGTATGTATAGCAAAAACACAATATTCGCTATCTGATGATCCAAAAAATTTAGAATGTTTAGAACCATTTGAAATAAATGTTCAAGACATAATATTAAAAGCTGGAGCAGAATTTGTAGTAGCAATAACAGGTAAAATAATGACAATGCCTGGACTTCCACGAGTTCCAGCAGCAGAGCAAATAGACATAGACGAAGACGAAAACATAGTAGGAATTTTTTAAAAATATATAATTATAAATAATGTATAATAAAAGAGCAAAAAGAATTTTTAAAGCTAAAATAATAAATAATTGTATAATAACACCAATTCTGGATAAAATAAATTTAAAATTATTTTATCCAGTTTTTGTGCAAAATTTGCAAGAAGGGACGGGCTAGTTTTGTAAAAAACAGAAAGTATGTAATATAAAAATGGCTCAAACTGTATAAAAAAGGGAGGTTTATATGGCAATTAAAATAAAACGAAATTTAAAAGCTATATTGGCTATTTTTCTTGTAAGTACGATATTTGTATCATATAATGTTTTTTTTAGAAGTAATGAATTATTTGCCTTATCTAAATATGGCTCAAGGGGAGAAGAGGTACGAACTATACAAACCAAGTTAAAGAGATGGGGGTATTATAAAGGAAGTGTAGATGGTATTTATGGTAGCCAAACATTAGCAGCTGTAAAAAAATTTCAGCAAAAGAACGGACTTACAGTAGATGGAATTGCAGGAACTAAAACATTACAAGCAATGGGAATTTATAATTCCTCAGGCAATAGCTCAAGCAGTAATTCAAGTTCATCAACAAATTCTAGTGACTTAAACTTGTTAAGTAGGCTAGTGTATGGCGAAGCTAGAGGAGAGCCGTATACAGGGCAAGTTGCAGTTGCAGCAGTCGTATTAAATAGAGTAAAAAGTAGTTCTTTTCCTAATACAATAGCTGGGGTAATTTATCAAAGTGGGGCATTTGATGTGGTATCTGATGGTCAAATAAACTTAACACCAAACGAAACTGCAAAAAAAGCAGCACAAGATGCTTTAAATGGATGGGATCCAACAAATGGAGCAATTTATTATTTTAATCCAAGCACAGCAACAAATAAATGGATATGGTCTAGACCGATGACTGTAACAATTGGAAAACATAGGTTCTGTAAATAAAAATATAGTAATACTAATAATACTAGCAACGGTAACAATAAACCTAGCCTTAGGAGAAGGAGGCTTAATTGATAGAGCACAAGATGCAGGGGATTTAACAGAGCAGGCAACAAGAGATGAACAAGAACAGCTAGATAGTGTATTAGGTGAAATTGATAGTATATTGGAAGAAAATCAAGAAACAGTAGAAAACACAAATATATATGCAACATTATATGATGATGGAACATTAGGCTTTTCAAGTACACAGGAAACAATATCAGGCAAAACTGTTATAGAGACATGGGATATAACTAATCAAGAGTATATGATAGGTGATGAAAGTAAAAGAACGCCATGGTATGAATATGATTATACTAAAGTAGAGACAGTTATATTTGTAGATGAAGTAGTACCAACTAATGTAGGATCATGGTTTGCACAATGTGTTAATTTGAAAAATTTAGATTTAACAAATCTAAATACAACAAATGTAACAGATATGTCGTATATGTTTTATGGGTGCAATAGTCTAAGCAATATAACATTTGGAGAAAAATTTAATACAGAAAAAGTAACAGATATGCGATACATGTTTGCAGGAAATCTTACTATGGTAAGTTTAGATTTAAGTAATTTTGATACAAGTAATGTAACAAATATGGCGGGGATGTTTTATTCGTGCCATGATTTAAGCAATATAGTATTTGGAGAAAGATTTAATACAGAAAAAGTAACAGATATGACATACATGTTTGCAGATATATACTCAATGGAAAGTTTGGATTTAAGTGATTTTAATACGCAAAATGTAACGAGTATGATAGGCATGTTTCGCCAAAATAACATGCAAAGTGTAGATATAACAAGTTTTGATACAAGTAATGTAACAAACATGGCAGGAATGTTCTATGGATGCATGTATTTAGGTGGCTTGGAATTTGGAAATAATTTTAAAACAAATAATGTAACAAATATGGTAAATATGTTTACAGGGTGCCTTAGTTTAACAATTTTAGATCTGACAACATTTGATACAAGTGAAGTGACAAGTATGGCAGAGATGTTTTATGGTTGTACAAGCCTAGAAGAAATACAAGTAAATGGTGAAACATGGCATAGGGCACCAACTGATACGGAGATGTTTGGTGGCGAATGTGGTGTTTCAGATGTAAAACCTATTTAATATAAATAACAAATATAAAAACTCTTTTAAAATGTAGAGCACATCTTAAAAGAGTTTTTTAATGTACAATAGTTACCTACAAAAATAATTATAATACTGCAATAAAAAGTATAGTAAAATTTTAGCAATTGTGTTATACTAAAAAATAGATAGTTGAAAAATGTGATATTTTGTAAATTACCTCAAAATAAAAAATAAGGAAGATGAAAAATGAAGTATATAATAAATGGAGCATGCAAATCAGTAATTGGAAATATAAGAGAAAATAACGAAGATAATTATTATTTTGACTTTAAAACTCTAAAAGAAGATAATGAAGGTAATAATAAAATAAAAGTTACACAATTTGAAAATGTAGATAATGTAATATGTTCAGTGTTTGATGGAATGGGAGGAGAAGCAAAGGGAGAACGCGCCTCATATTTAGCATCAATGACATTAAAAGAGTATATTCAAAAAAATACAAATAAAGAATTTAATTGGGAAGAATATATAGAACTTTCTAATGAAAAAATATGTGAAGAAATGCCACAAAATAAAAGAATGGGAACAACTTTAGCGACAGTACAGTTTTTAGAAAATGAAATAAACATTTGTAACTTAGGCGATAGCAGAATATATGGATTAAAAAATAAAACCATAGAGCAATTATCACAAGACCATACGGATGCAAAATTACATGAAAAATTAAATTTAAATACAAAAAGTAAACCTCGATTAACACAGCATTTAGGTATACGAAAAGAGGAAATGGTATTAAAACCATATATAAATAAATATGACTATAATAGATTTAATAAAATTTTAATTTGTACTGATGGATTAACAGATATGCTAGAGGACAAAGAAATTGAGCAAATCATGTCAAAAAGAATATCGGCTAAAGATATAGTTAATGAATTAGTAGAAAAAGCACTAGAAAAAGGTGGAACAGATAATATAACAGTAATCGTACTAGAAATAAAGAAAGAGAAAAAAATTAATTATAAAAAAGTAGTTCTTCTAGTAGTTATTGTTATAGCAATGTTAATTATAATATTTGTAACCATTAGCAATAATAGCTTTAGAATTATAAAAGATGAATATTCAGGGCCTATAATGGTAGGTCAAAGTTATAATTTTGAATATAAAGGTAATGTAAGTATAGAGTTTAGTAACAATAATGTAGAATATAAAGATAGAAAAATAACAGCAATCAATGAAGGAACCACAACCATTACAATTACAGATAAAAATGGAAAAACATTATATACTAAAACAATAAAAGTTTTTCCAAATCAATAAAATTAGATATAGCAAGCAAAAAACTATAAAAGAGGGAAAAATGCTAGGAGTAAAAAAGAAAAATAAAAAGCAAACAGTAAGAACTTTTTTTGATGAGCAATGGAAAGAAGAAGAATTAATTGGAGAAGGCTCATATGGAAAAGTATATAAAGCCAAAAAAGAAGAATTTGGAATATCTACCTATTCAGCAATAAAGCAGATAGAAATACCACAAAGTAAAGCAGAAATACAGACTCTAAAAACGGAGGGAATGACACATCAAGATATAATAAGCTACTACGAAAATTCTGTACAAAAATGGGCAGATGAAATAAAATTTATGTCCATCTTCAAAGATAGCGAAAACATAGTAAACATAGAAGATTACGAAATAATAAAAAGAAAAAACGAAATTGGCTGGATAGTAAATATAAGAATGGAACTTTTAGAAAATGTAGATAACTATGTACTAGAAAACAATATAACAGACAAAGAAATGCTAAAAATGGCAATAGACATAGCAACTGCATTACAAGACTGTGAAGCAAACAATATAATACATAGAGATGTAAAACCAGATAATATATTTGTAAATAAAAAAGGCATATATAAACTAGGGGACTTTGGAATAGCAAAACATATAGAAAAAACAGTTTCAAATATGTCAAAAAAGGGAACAGAAAACTATATGGCGCCAGAGTTATATAAAAACGAAAAAGGAAATAAAACAGTAGATACATATTCGCTAGGAATAATGTTATATAGATATTTTAACTATAACCGCCTACCATTTCTGCCAGACTATCCAGAAAAAATAACATTAGAAGCAAGGGAAGAAGCACTATACAAAAGAATATCTGGAGAGAAAATTAGAGCACCACAAAATGCAACAAGGGAAATAGCAGAAATAATACTAAAAGCATGTAGTTATTATCCAAAGGACAGATATTCAAGTGCTACAGAGTTAAAAGAAGATTTAGAAAAGGAATATAATAAAATAGAAAGGCCACGAGTGTTGTTCGATTATAACGATAAAAAAATGCAAAAGATATTTACAGAAAATTCTAAATCAGATACACATGATGAAACAATAAGTATAATGACTGGCATGAATGAAACAGCAAAAGGATTAAAAGAAGAGATAAACATTCAGGCACAAATTATACAAGAAGATAAAAACACAGAACAAGGTAGTACTATAGAAAAAACAGAGAATAGTACAGAAACGCAGAGTATAGCAAATGAGGAAAACGATATAGTAGTTAAAGAAAATAAAGTAGAAGAAGTAAAAAAAGAAGTTAAGAAAAATAAAAAAGAAGCAAAAATAAAAGTAAAAGATAAAGAAAAAGCACCAAAAAGCGAAAACAAAATAAAAAGTGAAGCCACAGTAAAGCTAAAAAGACACAAAAAATTAATAATAATACCAATAATAATAATTTTGCTAGCAATTATTATAGTATTTGTAGCAATAAAACTAAGACCACAAGAGCCAGAAATAGTACAATATAGTATGATTTCAGTAGTAGGAATGGAAA
>CALXVA010000062.1 GCA_944391835.1 uncultured Clostridia bacterium
AGAGAATACAAAAGTCTTCCCCCATTATCTATTAGTGTTAATTTTGTTGTTGTAGAACCTGCATCAATACCAACAAAGCAGTCTCCTTCAAATGTTTTTAAATCTGCTCTTTCTACTTTATCTTTATCATGTCTTGATTTAAACTCTTCATAATCAGCATCTATTGAAAATAAAGGAGAAAGTGGATTTGAAGTATCATCATGTGAAACTCTTAAAACTTCTATCTTACTCTTTAATTTTTCTACTGTTATAGGCTTTGCTTCTTCTACTGAATCTATTGCAGCACCTTTGGCAACAAGTAAATGTGCTTCTTCTGGAACAATAACTTCATCTGGTGTTAACTGTAAAGTTTCAATAAATCTTTTTCTTAATTCAGATAAATAGTTAAGGGGACCTCCTAAGAATGCAACATTTCCTCTAATTGGTCTACCACAAGCTAAGCCTGATATTGTTTGATTTATAACTGCTTGGAAAATAGACACTGCAATATCCTCTTTTGCAGCACCTTCATTTAATAAAGGTTGTATGTCTGTTTTTGCAAAAACACCACAACGAGATGCAATAGGGTAGATAGTTTGATAATTCTTCGCAAGTTCGTTTAATCCAGTTGGATCCGTATTTAAAAGTGATGCCATCTGGTCTATAAAAGCACCTGTACCACCGGCACAAGAACCGTTCATACGTTGTTCTATTGATTTATCAAAATATATTATTTTAGCATCTTCTCCACCAAGTTCTATAACTACGTCCGTTTTTGGTATGTATTTTTCTACAGCTCTTTTACAAGACACAACTTCTTGAATGAAGGGTAAGTCCAAAAATTTAGCAGCAGACATAGCACCAGAACCTGTTAAAGCTATTGTAAATTCTGAATCTGGATACTTTTCTGCTAATCCTTCTAAAACATTACATACAGTATTTTTTGTGTCTGAATAATGTCTTTGATAATCTCTATATATAGTATTTAATTTGTCGTCCATTACAACTATTTTTACAGTTGTAGAACCTACATCTAATCCTACATGTAATAAATTACTCATTTAAATTCATCCTTTCGATATGCATTATAAGTTGTCTACTTTAATATATGCATAAGTCTAATAATACATTCTTTATTATATAGGAAATTCAAGGAATTTCCGTATATAACAAGGTTAAGTTTCCTTGGACCGTGCATATTCGCGAAGCGATATGCACATAAGGCGAAGCCACTTTTCTTATTGTATACGGAAATAGGTCATTTGTCAAATGGAAAATATGTGAAAAATGGGGATTTTTGCTAGAAAAAAAGGGCTAAAGTGGAATAAAAAAATATTTCTAAAAATGTCGGATTTTGTCGATAAATAATCTATGAGTAAACATTGATTTAATATTAAAAACAATGGTATAATATTCATGCACCTTTCTTTCTATTATGAGGAGGTGATTAATACATAGAATGGAAGAATTCCTAAAAATACTTGAACTTTATTTGATTTATTTAATAATAAAGAAAATGAAGGAATAGTAACTAAAAAACTAGGTTATTTACGGTAACCTAGTTTTTTTAATACATAATGGAAGAACTCCTTGCTTAAGCTATACCTATTATAGCTCATCTTTTATTATATGTCAATATTTTTAATATATACAAATTATTCTTAGTATTTTAATAAAATTAGGACAAAAAAGTTCTAAAAACAACTTGTCTTTCATAACAATGAAGAAAGAAAAAAGAGAGGAGAGTGTATATGAACAAAAAAATAATTATTGCTATTATTGTTGTAATTTTAATAGGAGTTGGAGTGTGGTATTTTTTATTTTATAACAAAAATGCCGAAACAGAAGTGACTGAAATTATTCCAGAAGAAGAAATTTCAGAAGAACAAATGAGGCAAACCATAGTGTCTTTATATTTTTATAATGAGAACACAAAAAGTTTAGTGCCAGAAGGACGACTTATAGATGTAAAAGAATTAGTAGATAAACCTTACGATAAACTAATGGAATTACTAATTCAAGGGCCGAATAATAGAGAATTATCAAAAACAATTCCCGAGGGAACAAAAGTTAATAAAATAGAATTAAAAGGGGACACACTTTATATTGATTTTTCAAAAGAATTTATAGATAATCACGAAAGAGGAGAAGAAAAAGAAAAAGCAACAATTTATTCTATTGTAAATACAATGACAAATTTAACAGAAATTAATTCTATAAAAATTTTAATTGACGGAGAAGAAAATAAAGCCTTTAATGATAATAAGATAAAGTTTGATGATCCATTTGTAGTAATAAAAGCAGAAGACGAAAATATAGAAGAAAATACTAATTCGATTTAACAAATTACTTTAGTATTTTGTATAAACATATTGTATTACATATTTTTTTAAAATTACAAAGAAAATGCTCTACTTCTAACAAAGAGTTTATAGCATTTTCTTTTTTGCATTTAAAATCAAATTTATTTTTTTTAGAATTTGCATTTCTATTATCCATTACATCAAATCCTCCTTATTGATTTAATAACAAATTTAATATATAATATGTAAAGTAGGAGATTTGGTGATGAATTTAAAAGAAAATGAGAGAATTGATGATTTAGAATATAATAATTTAAAAATAATACAAAATGAAAAAGGATTCTGCTTTGGAATAGATAGTATACTTATTTCAGACTTCGCACGAGAAATTAAACAAGGCACTGTAGGTGTTGATTTAGGAACTGGAACAGGTATAATAAGTATTTTATTAGCATCTAAAACAAAATTATCTAAAATAATAGGTATAGAAATTCAAAAGGATATTGCAGATATGGCAAAAAGAAGTGTGGAATTAAATTCATTACAAGATAAAATCGAAATAAAGAATTTAAATGTAAAAGAAATTGCAGAAAAAGCTTTATTAGAAAGGGAAAAGTTTGATTTTGTAGTAACTAATCCACCATATAAAAAATTAGATACTGGAAAAACTAACGAGAATGAATATAAATTTATTTCAAGGCATGAAGTTACTGCAAATTTAGAAGATTTTATAAAAGCTACAAAATATTTATTAAAAGATAAAGGAAGTATGTATATTGTACATAGGCCAGATAGATTAGTGGATATAATAGAACTAATGAGAAAATACAAAATCGAACCTAAAAAAATGAGATTTGTGTATTCTACAATAGAAAGTGAACCAACATTAGTTTTAATTAAAGGAATAAAAAATGCAAAACAATTTTTAAAAGTAGAAAAACCACTTATTATTTATAATTCCAAAGGGGAATATACGGAAGAAATTTATAAAATATATGATAAGAAATATTATTAAAATAAAAAATATACAATCATTTTAGTAAAAGGAGAAAGTAATATGACAGGAAAATTATTTTTAGTAGCAACACCTATTGGAAATCTAGAAGATATAACATTTAGAGCAATAAATATATTAAAAGGAGTAGATATTATAGCAGCAGAAGATACTAGGCATACATTAAAATTATTAAATCATTATGAAATCTCAAAACCACTAATTAGTTATCACAGACATAATGAAGAAGTAAAATCAGAAATTTTAATTAATAAATTATTAGAGGGCGATAATATTGCCTTAGTAACAGATGCAGGAACACCAGGAATTTCGGATCCAGGGGAAGAGGTGGTAAAAGAGGCTATAAAAAATAACATTGAAGTAATTCCTATCCCAGGAGCATGTGCATTAGTTAATGCATTAATAGCCTCTGGGTTAAACACAAAAGAATTTTTATTTTTGGGATTTTTGCCATTAAATAAAAAGAATAGAGATAATGCATTAAATAAAATAAAAAAGTCAAAAAGTACAGTAATTTTATATGAAGCACCACATAAATTAATTAAAACTCTTCAAGACTTATTAAAAAATGTTGGAGATATAAATTGCGTGCTAGCAAGAGAAATTACTAAAATACACGAGGAGTTTATAAGGGGAAATATATCTAATTTATTAGAGCAAATACAAGAGCCAAAAGGAGAGTATGTAATTTTATTGGATTTAAATAATTTAGAAAATGAGAATGACTCTGAAGATGAAATAAGTAAAAAAACAGTTGAGGAACAATATAAAATATATGAAGAACAAGGAATGAACAAAAAAGAAATTATAAAACAAATCGCAAAAAATAAAAATGTTCCCAAAAACGAAATTTATAAATTATTTATATAAAAAAATAAAAACTTTTTATTTCTTAAAAAGTTTTTATTTTTTAGATACGCCACTTGTTAATTATTTACTTGATATTTGTTCTATGCATTTATCACAAATAAGTTTTCCTTTATGTTCTACTAAATTTTTAGTATTTCCACAAAATATGCAACTTTGTTCATATTTTTTAAGTACAATATTTGAACCATCTACATATATTTCAATAGGATCTTTTTCAGCAATTCCAAATTTGTTTCTTATTTCTATCGGAATAACGACTCTACCAAGCTCATCGACTCTTCTAACAATCCCTGTTGATTTCATAAACTCCTCCCCTAAAATACAAAATTCGACAAAAAAATCTACGTATATAATAACATAAATAAAACTAAAACGCAATAAAAAGGCTATATAAAGTTGGAAAATCGTTCGACAAAATACTACAAAGTACAATATACCTAATAAATATTATTAATAAAGAATACAAGAGCATAACCAAAGAAAAAATAGAATAAAATTAAATAGGTGAAGTACATGTTAAATATATTATGGCCAATTTTTATTATTTTATCAGTAATATATTCAATAATATCAGGAAATATTGAAGAAGTAAATACGGGAATTTTTAATTCATTATCAGAGGCAGTTGAACTTAGTATAACATTTTTGGGAACTATTTGTTTATGGAGTGGAATAATGGAAATAGCTAAAAAAACAAGCATAATTAGTAAATTAAATAAATTGTTAAAACCATTTATCAATTTCTTATTTCCAGATTTAAAGAATAATGAAATGGCAAAACAGGAAATCTCTATGAATATGATAGCTAATATTTTAGGATTAGGAAATGCTGCTACACCACTTGGAATAAAAGCAATGCAAACTATGCAAAAGGAAAATAAGAGAAAAGAAACATTATCTAATTCTATGATGATGTTTATAGTAATAAATACAGCTTCAATACAACTTATTCCAACTAATGTAATTGCAATAAGGACATCACTTAATTCTCAAAATCCAACATCTATTATAATTCCTGTATGGATAGCAACTATAATTGCAGGATTTGTGGGAATTTTTTTGACGAAAATTTTAATAAAAAAGGTGAGATAAATGGCAAATGTTATAAATTATATTTCAAATTTAGCAATACCAACAATAATTGTAATAATAATATTTTATGGACTTAAAGAAAAAGCAAAAGTATTTGATACATTTTTAGATGGTGCAAAAGAAGGAATGGAAATAGTTTTTAAGATGTTTCCAACTTTGTTAGGAATTTTCTTAGCAGTAGGCATGTTAAGAATTTCTGGCCTAATTGATGGAATTGTTAATTTAATAACACCATTTACGGATTTTTTAGAGATACCAAGCAATATATTACCTCTTACGGTATTAAGACCTATTTCTGGAAGTGCATCAATGGCGGTAGCAGTAGATATAATGCAAAATTATGGAGTAGATACCTTAACGGGAATTATAACTTCTACAATAATGGGATCAACAGAGACAACTTTTTATACGATTGCAATTTATACTAGTGCTGTTGGAATAAAAAAAACTAGAGGAATTTTGATAGCGGCATTAGCTGCAGATGTGGCTGGAATGTTAGCATCCACAGTGATTTGTCGAATTTTGTCATAATGTTTTTGTTGACAAATTAAAAGAATGGTATTAAAATGTATACATAACATTTTTAAATAACTCAAAATTAAAAAGGAATAATCAATGTTTAGAAAATTTAATATTTTTAATTTCTTAATGTTTTTAATCATTTTTTTTCTAATCTTTTTTGTAACTAAAAAAATTCTAATAAAAATATTATCAAAAAGAATCATATTAAAAATAAAATATTATTTAAATTAAAAAATAAAATAAATTAGTTTTTAATCTTGTAGAGGAAATTCTTTTTAATTATTTGCCCCCGAAAATAAAAATATAATAAAAAATAATTAAAGAATATTAAGTTAAGATTTTTTCATAAAACTTTTTTATCAAATCTATTTATGATAAATTCTTGTTTTAAATTTCACTTCCTTTCTAAAACTTAAAAATTCCTCTACAACTTATTATATATATTACCTATGATAAATTTCATGGTTTTGAATTTTAAAAGCTCTAAATAATTGCTCCAAAAGAAAAACACGTATTAATTGATGAGGAAAAGTCATTTTAGAAAAACAAATTAATTCATTTGACTTTTGAAGCACTTCTTTGGATAATCCAAGAGAGCCACCTATGATAAAAGTAATATTACTATTTAATAATGCTATGTTTTCTAATTTTGCAGAAAACTCTTCTGATGAATATTGTTTTCCAGTTAAATCTAAAGAAATTACATAACTATTTTTTATGTGTGCTAATATTTTATTTCCTTCAATTTCTTTTATATTTTCAGAAATTTTAGTGTTTAAATTATTGGGAATCTGTTCATCATCTATTTCAAAAAAAGATAATTTACAATACTTAGAAAGCCTTTTAGAATATTCTAAAATAGCCTCTTTTAAATAGTTCTCTTTGATTTTTCCAACACAAATTATGTTTATATGTACCATTAATTTTATCTCTCCATTATATTATTTTAGCCTATGCTAGATAATATATTATCTAATATAAGTAAAAAAATCTACAAAATATTAACTATAGGACTCGGATTACTTCTATTAGCTACATTAACTTTAATTTTGCTACAATCTCTGTTATCATCAATCAATTCATTTACAACAGTTTTATATGCAAGTTCTGGAAAATTATTTTCTTTACTTAGATGACCAAGAGTAACCTCTTTTAAGCCACTATTCATTAAAAAAGAAATTGTTTTTGCAGCATCTAAATTAGCTAAATGTCCATTAGGACCAGCAATTCTTTGCTTTAATAGATATGGGTATGGTGAACATTTTAAAATTTCAGGATCATAATTTGCTTCTAATAAAACAAAAGAGCTATCTTCTAATTTGTGTATAATATTAGAAGTCATATGACCAATATCTGTTGCCACACTAATTTTTTTATCATTATGTATAATATTGAATCCACATGGATTTATTGCATCATGAGGAATTTTAAAAGGATGTATTTTTAAATCTCCTATTTCAAAGTTTTCTTCTATTGTAAATTTTTTAATGTTTTTTTCATCAATCTTATCTGTTTGTTTCAATATAGCATCCCATGTTTTGCTATTTGCAAAAACAGGAACATTATATTTTTTTGAAAAAGTACCTAATCCTTTTGTATGGTCAAGATGTTCATGTGTTACAATTATTGCATCAATCGTATCAGGTTCTATTTCTAAAGAAGAAAGTGCAGTAGAAATCTTTTTACAACTTTCTCCTGCATCAATCAATATTTTAGTATTGGAAGTTTGCACAAGTAATGAGTTACCAGAACTTCCACTATATAAACTACAAAAATTAAACATAATACTTCAAATCCTTATTCATTTACCCTTTGTATATTTGCACCTAATTTTCTAAATTTTTCCTCTATATTCTCATAACCTCTATCTATATGGTTAATGTTATATAACTCCGTAGTACCTTTAGCTACAATGCCAGCAATTAGAAGTGCTGCGCCAGCTCTTAAGTCTGTTGCATAAACAGGAGCACCGGACAATTCTTTTACACCTTCGAATATAGCTGTTTTTCCTTGGGCAGTTATATGTGCACCCATTTTGTTTAATTCATTTGTATATTGAAATCTAGAATCCCATATACTTTCATTTATAATGCTTGTACCATCAGCAATAGATAGTACTACGCCAATTTGAGGTTGCATATCTGTTGGAAAACCAGGGTATGGAAGAGTCTTAATATTTGCTTTTCCAGGTCTTTTATTTGACCAAACTCTTATGGTATCACCTAAATCTTCAACATTTCCACCAATTTCTAATATTTTTGCAGTAATACAATCTAAATGTTCAGAAATACAATTTTTTATTAAAATATCTCCTCTTGTTGCTATTGCAGCAAGCATAAAAGTTCCTGCTTCTATTTGGTCAGGAACAACAGAGTAACTTCCACTATGCTTTAATTCCTTAACGCCATTAATTTTTATAACATCAGTACCAGCTCCACGAATGTCTGCGCCCATTGTGTTTAAAAAGTTAGCAACATCAACTATATGTGGTTCTTTAGCAGCATTATCAATAGTTGTAGTTCCTTCGGCAAGTACACTTGCAAGCATTACATTTATAGTAGCACCAACAGAAACAACATCCATATATATAGAATTACCTACTAATTTTTTTGCTTTAGCAGATATTTTACCTTGTCCTACATCAACCTTAGCTCCAAGTAACTCAAAACCTTTTATATGTTGGTCAATTGGTCTTGCACCTAAATTACATCCACCAGGAAGACCAACTTCTATCTGTCTACGTCTACCAAGCATTGCACCAATTAAATAATATGATGCTCTAAACTTGCTTGTCTTATCAATTGGAGCTTCTTTTCCATCTATTTCTCTAGTATCTATAGTTATTTCATTTGGTGTATTCCAAGTGATTTTAGCACCTAAATCTTGCAAAATATCGCATGTTATTTTTACATCACTTATATTAGGCAAATTATTAATAGTATATATTCCATCCAATAATAATGTAGCAGGAAGTATTGCTACTGCTGCGTTTTTAGCACCACTTATTGAAACTTCACCATGTAATCTAGTTCCTCCATTTATTACTAATTTTTCCAACTCTATTTACCCCCATACTGTTTATATTTGTAACTTAAACGTTATTTACTTTTTTAGATAAAAATAGAGTCTAATTTATTAAAAATTTAAACTCTACCTATAATTTATAACACATTTTCAAATAAAATACAATACTTATTACAAACTAGACTAGTCAGAAGCTTTTGCAAAGTTTATACCTTTAAAGAACTCTATTAAACTAAATTTA
>CALXVA010000063.1 GCA_944391835.1 uncultured Clostridia bacterium
ACATTGATTTATGAAATATTAAAAAAAGGTGGATATAACTGCCACTTAGGAGGTAACATAGGTATACCTTTATTTACCAAAGTTAGAGACTTTAAAGAAGATGATATTGTTGTTTTAGAACTAAGTAGTTTTCAACTAATGGGAATGGAAATAAGTCCAGATATTTCGGTAATTACAAATATATCTCCAAATCATTTAGACAAACATAGTTCTTATGAAGAATACATAGAAGCAAAAAAGAATATATTTAATTATCAAGACTCTACGGGAAAAGTTGTATTAAATTATGATAACGAAATTACACGTGGCTTTAAAAATGAAGCAGAGGGAAAAGTAGTATTCTTTAGTAGCAAGGAGAAACTAGATGATGGAGTAATTTATGATGACGGAATGATAAAAGAGTGTGAGGATGGAGTAAGAAAACATCTTATAAATGTAAAAGCTATACATCTAAGAGGAATACATAACTATGAAAATATTTGTGCAGCTATTGCTGCTACTTCAGGATTAGTAAGTCAAGAAACACAAGGAGAAGCAATAAAAGAGTTTAAAGGTGTAGAACATAGACTAGAATTTGTAAGAGAAATAAATGGTGTTAAATGGTATAACGATTCTATAGGAACAAGCCCAACTAGAACTATAGCAGGCTTAAACTCTTTTGACGAAAAAATTGTGTTAATTGCAGGTGGCTATGACAAAAATTTAGACTATGCGCCTCTAGCAAGACCTATATTAGATAAAGTATCTAAACTAATTTTGATGGGGAAAACAGCTCCTAAAATATATGATGCAGTTGTTAACGAACTTGATCCAGACGAGGTATTTCCAATATATAGAGCAAAAAACGTAGAGCAATCCGTGGAACTAGCATATAAATTTGCTGAACCAGGCGAAATTGTACTATTCTCACCAGCAAGTGCAAGTTTTGATATGTTTAAGAATTTTGCAGAAAGAGGAGAAAAGTTTAAAGAATTAGTTAATAACCTATAATCACATTTTACGATGAAATACATATTATATACAAAGTTTTAAGGAGGTATAATATGTATTATCAAAGTTATGAAGATTATATAAGAAGTATATTAGGGTATCCAGTGCAAACTAGTAACAACTATCAAACTAGTACATACAACTATTCAAACGATTATGAATATACTGCAAATACTATGCCAAAATATAGTAGTGATGTGTTAGATTTATACCCTGAAATATATAAAATAGTAAATCCAATGGTATGCAAAATTTGCGAGGCAAATACTAAGCCAATTACAAGAGAATTAGTGGAACAAATGACAGATGAAATACATTTAAACATAGAAGGAAATACAAGTCTTGAGGAAGATACTGTAAATGTAAGAGTTACTGTACCTAGCGAAAAAGGTAATTCACAAAAAAGTGCAAACATACAAGAGTCGAGTTCATCTAGTAAAACTGGTTTAACACAAAGCCAAGCAAAGCAAAATAGAGCTACATCTTCTGAGGTAAATAATACAAAGCAAGATAGACAATTTAGAAGAAATACGACTCTTAGAGATTTAATAAAAATACTAATCTTAAATCAATTATTAGGAGGTAGAAGACCACCACAAAGGCCAGGAAGACCTCGTCCACCATTTCCAGGAGGACCTGGGCAAGGACCACGACCTAATCCTAGACCACCAATGAATCCAAGAGATTACGACTTAATGTAACAATATTGTGTTTTGGATAGAGTCAGCTTCAAATAATGCTGGTATAATTTAAAACCAACAACAAAGATTTTAATTAAAAATGGAGGAAATCAAATGAAAGTAATTTTAGTTAATGGAGGACCACATAAAAATGGTGCTACAAATTTAGCTTTAGAAGAAATTGCAAAAGAACTAAATAAGGAAAATATTGAAACAGAGATATTTTGGCTTGGAAACGAACCAATTCGTGGATGCATAGGTTGTGGAAGATGCAAAAAAGCAAATAACAGATGCTTTGATAATGATGTAGTAAATCAATTTTTGGATAAAGCTGAAACAGCAGATGGATTTGTATTTGGTTCACCTGTACATTTTGCATCAGCTTCGGGTGCGATTACATCATTTTTAGATAGAGCATTTTATGCAGGAGGAAAATATTTTACAGGTAAAGTATGTAGCTCAGTTGCAAGTTGTAGACGTGGAGGAGCAACTTCTACATTTGACCAACTAAACAAGTATCCACTTATAAACAACATGTATGTTGTTGGTAGTTCATATTGGAACCAAATACATGGCAACAATAGGGAGGAAGCAATGCAGGATTTAGAAGGTTTGCAAATCATGAGAAATATAGGAAAGAATATGGCATATATTTTAAGATGTATGGAAAAAGCTAATTTACCAAAGCCTGTGTATGAAGAAAGTGTAAAAACTAATTTTATTAGATAATATTAAAATAAAAAAATTGAAAAAATTTCCAAGATATGTAATTTTAAATTGCATATCTTTATTTTTTTAGTCAATAATAAGATTAGTAGCTTCGCTACACGTGCATTTTGTTTTGCGAATATGCACGTTCAAATGCAATAAAAAAATGTTTTAAAAACATTTTTAAGTTTTAATATTTTATAGGAGGAGTGTTAAAATCATGAAAGTTAAAGATTGTATGTGTAAAGAAGTGGTATTTGTTAAGCCAGATTGTGATACAGAAGAGTGTGCTAAATTGATGTGTCAAAACCATATAGGTTGTATACCAGTTTGTGATGACTCAAAAAAAGTTGTTGGTTTAGTAACTGATAGAGATATTTTACTAAGAACAATTGGATGTGGAAAAGAAATTAAAAACACACCAGTTAGCGATATTATGACTTGCAATGTAACTTGCTGTACTCCAGAGCAAGAAGTAAAAGATGCAGAAAATATGATGGGAACAAATCAAGTTAGAAGAATACCTGTAATGGAAAACAACAAAATAGTAGGTATGTTAACATTGGGAGACTTAGCTAAAAATAAAGAGATAAGTCCTGAAGGAATTTATGCAACTTTAGAAAATATTTGTGACTGCGATAAGAAGAATGCTGAATAGTTTTATGCTGTAAATTTAGATTAAGCTGTATATTTAAAATCAATATAGTTAAAAAAGTAAATTAATATGATTTTAAGCCAAGATAGACTTAGAAAAAATAGTATGAAAATCTGTCGTTCAAGCTGATTTTCGCACAAATACTATGTAAAATTTTGGCAGCGCCCTCAAAAGGATTTGAGATTCCCTACCAAAATTTTCTTAGTATTTGTATGCTCAAATCACTTTCAATTCCATCTTTTCATACTATTTTTTCTAAGTCTATCTTGGCTGTTATAAATCACTAAAAAATCTTACTAATGAATAAATTTCCGTATTAAGCATAAAATATAATAAAGGACAAGTTATAAAACAAAGGAGCATACATAATGGTAATAGATATGAATTACTTAAACAAAGTAATAAAAAATATTTTCATACTAATTTTAAGCATTATACTCGTCTATCTTGCTCTTAAATTAGCAGTATTTTATATGCCATTTTTAATTGCATTTGTAATATCTTTAATACTAGAACCTATCATTAGACTATTAATGAGAAAAATTAAATTAAGTAGAAGGACAAGCTCTATAATAATATTTGTTATTGCTATTGCAATTATTGTAGGAATACTTATCTGGATTGTTACAACGCTTGTAACAGAGACCTCTAATCTTATGTCAAATATAAATGTATATATCGATGCCGGAAACAATATATTCCAAAACATCATATCTAGTATAGACCTAAGTAGGTTTAACATTCCACAGAATGTGATGGAGGTAATTCAAAATTCAGGCTTAGAATTTTTAGACACTATAACAGACTGGGTAAAGGGTGTCCTTACTAAATTAATAGAATTTATAACTTCAATACCTACTCTTGGAATATATACAGTAATTACTCTAATTGCACTCTATTTTATGTGCGTAGATAAAATCTATATGATAGACCAATTAGAACATCATTTGCCAGAAACTTGGGTAAAAAGAATAGGGGTACATTTAAAGGCATTAGTTAAGTCATTAGGAGATTACTTAAAAGCTGAATTAACGCTAGTTGTAATATCATTTTTTATATCTCTAGTAGGATTGTACATTTTTTATTTTTTAGGTTGGAATATAGAATTCCCTTTGTTAATTGCACTTCGGAATAGCCTTTGTAGATGCATTGCCAATATTTGGCTCTGGAACAGTAATGCTACCTTGGGCTATATTTTTAGCTTTTTCAGGAGATTTAAAATTAGCAATAGGTATTTTTGTTTTATGGTGCATAATGAGTATTGTTAGACAATTTGTTGAACCAAAAATAGTTAGTGGTAGTATTGGAATACATCCTATATTTACACTAATTGCAATGTACACAGGATTTAAATTTATAGGCGTATGGGGCTTGCTCTTGGGACCAATAGTACTAATAATATTAAAAAATATATACGGAACGATAATAGACAAAGGTGTAGTAAAGTCTATATTGGAGAGATAAATTTACAATTGGGGACGGGCTTATTTTGCAAAAAAAGTTAACATAATCGCATTAGATTTCTATAGTGATAATATAGTCTTTTGCAAAACTAGTCCGTCCCATCTGCATTTGGAAGAACACATAATAATTTATGAAATGACAGGTTGGTAATTCAACTTCACAATACAGTAGAAGTGGTTACAAAACTATCATCTGGAGGATACACATACTCTTCATCTGGTGCGTCAACTTGTTTTATTTCTTCAACTTCAATAATAGGCATTTCTCCATAATAATCTCCCTTAGTTATGGTTCCTTCTATTTCTACCCAGCAACCATTCTCAAAGTTTTTTGCTACAGTAGAGTGACACAAAAATCCAACAACTACAGTTTGAAAGTCAGAAGACACTATCATATCTCTTGCTATTACAAATTGTTCATCAGTAAAATCATATATTCTATAAACATACCCTGTGAATTTTATTTTTTGACCAACATAAGTATCAATATCGTTATGTACTTGCTGAAGTACATTTGTATAATTCCTTGCTTCAATAGTATAAACCGTGTCTTCTGGAAGATATGTATCATTAGTTTTAAAAAAGTTGTTAAAAATAACTTTATAGCAAATAAAAGCTGTAATTATTAAAATAACAATACATAGAATACCCATTAAGATTTTTGCAGTTTTGTTTCCATCAATTTTAAAATTAAAAATAAACATATACAAACCTCTTCTCAATTTGTGCCCTCATTGGCACATATTCTTAATAGATGTGTATGTTACCAATAGAAAAATTATGCCAAGAAAAGCTTGCAGTTTTATATAAAAAGTGGTATAGTATCATAGTATAATTTAGGTTAAAATCAAACTTGAGGAAGGAAGAAAAATAATGGGTTTATTTAAATCATATAGCCAAAAAGAAGTAAAGAGAATTATGCCATTAGTTCAAAAAATAAATGGCTTAGAAGATAGTATACAAAAATTATCTGATACTGAATTAAGAGATAAAACAGCAGAATTTAAAGAAAGATTAGAAAAAGGAGAAACTTTAGACGATTTATTGCCAGAAGCATTTGCAGTTGTTAGAGAAGCATCTAAAAGAGTTTTAGGAATGAGACATTTTGATGTGCAACTTATTGGTGGAATTATTCTTCACCAAGGTAGAATTGCAGAAATGAAGACTGGTGAAGGTAAAACATTAGTTGCAACACTTCCAGTATACTTAAATGCTTTAACTGGAAAGGGAGTACACGTAATTACAGTAAACGACTACTTAGCTAAAAGAGATAGTGAGTGGATGGGAAAATTATATAAATTTTTAGGATTGACTGTTGGTTTGGCAATAGCTGGTATGTCTCCTAAAGATAAGCAAAAAGCATATAATTGTGATGTTACTTATGGTACTAATAACGAATTTGGTTTCGACTATTTAAGGGACAATATGGTTATATATAAAGACCAACTAGTTCAAAGAAAATTAAATTATGCTATAGTCGATGAGATTGATAGTATTTTAATTGACGAGGCTCGTACACCTTTAATAATATCTGGTAGAGGAGCACAATCTTCAGACTTATACAAAAAAGCTGATAACTTTGTAAGAAAGCTAACTCCAAAAGTTATTGTAGAAGAAGATGTAAAAGATTTTGAGCAAGCTGAGGATAACGAAAAATATGACTACATAGTAGATTTAAAAGCAAAATCTGCATCGCTTACTCAAAAAGGTATAAAAAAGGCTGAACAGGAATTTGGACTTGAAAACTTTAATGATATAGAGAACTCTGAATTAGTACACAATGTAAATCAAGCACTTCGTGCACATGGAATAATGAAAAAAGATATTGACTACATCGTAAAAGATGGAGAGGTTTTAATAGTTGACGAATTCACAGGACGTATTATGTATGGAAGAAGATACAACAATGGCCTTCATCAAGCAATAGAAGCAAAAGAGCATGTTAAAATAGCCGATGAGTCTAAAACACTAGCTACAATAACATTCCAAAACTATTTTAGAATGTATGATAAATTATCTGGTATGACTGGTACTGCTATGACAGAGGAAGATGAATTCGAAGAAATATACAAATTAGATGTTATAGAAATACCAACAAATAAACCTGTACAAAGGATAGACCACCCAGATACTATATATAAGAACGAAAATGCTAAATTTAGAGCAGTAATAGAAGATATAAAAGAAAGCCACAAAAAAGGTCAACCAGTTTTAGTTGGTACTGTATCAATAGAAAAATCAGAAAAACTAAGTAAGTTACTTTCTAAAGAGGGAATAAAGCACGAGGTATTAAATGCTAAATTCCACGAAAAAGAGGCACAAATAGTTGCCCAAGCTGGTAAATTTGGAGCAGTTACAATAGCTACAAATATGGCTGGTCGTGGTACCGATATTATGCTTGGAGGAAATAGTGAATTCTTAGCAAAACAAGAAATGGCAAAATTAAGATATTCTCCAGAACTTATTGAACAATCAACAGCATTTAACGAAACAGACGACCAAGAAATACTAGATGCTAGAAAAAAATACAAAGAATTGGAAGAAAAGTTTGATAAAGAAATAAAAGAGGAGAAAGAAAAAGTAATTCAAGCAGGTGGATTAAAAATAATTGGTACAGAAAGGCACGAATCAAGAAGAATCGACAACCAGTTAAGAGGACGTAGTGGACGTCAAGGAGACCCTGGTGAATCTAAATTCTACATTGGACTAGATGATGACCTAATGAAAATCTTTGGTGGAGATATGATTACCAACGTATACAATACATTAGGTGCAGACGAAAATATGCCTATTCAATCTAAAATGCTATCAAAAGCAGTAGAAAATGCCCAAAAGAAAGTTGAGGGACGTAACTTTACAATTAGAAAGAATGTACTTCAATATGACGATGTTATGAACACTCAAAGAGAAATAATATATAAACAAAGAAGAGAAGTTTTAGATGGTGAAAATTTAAAAAGCAGTATAGAAAAAATAATAGACACAGTAGCAAACAAACTAGTATCTGCATACACAACAGAAAATGGTATAAACAAGGAGCCATTTATGCAAGATGTAGTTACTACATTTGGAATTACAAAGTTAGATACACTAGATTCATTAGAAACATCAAGCAAGAAAAGTATAAAAACAGAAGATGTAGCTACAGAATTAACTGAAAAAGCACATCAAAAATATGCAGAAAAAGAGCAAGAATTTGGCGAAAATGTTTTAAGAGAACTTGAAAGAGTTGTAATGCTTAAAATAGTTGATGAAAGATGGATGGACCACATCGATGCAATGGATGAGTTAAAAGACGGAATAGGACTTCGTGCTTATGGACAAAAAGACCCAGTTGTACAATATAGAATTGAAGGTTTTGATATGTTCGACCAAATGGTAGAAGACATTCAATTAAACGTAGTAAAAGTATTGATGAATGCAAGAAAGAGGGAAGGAGCTCCAACAAGACACGAATCTGTAAGAATTACAGGAGAAGGCTTTGAGAATGCAAATATGTCTTTAAAAGGAAACACACCAAAACAAGAAAAAAGCCACACACCTATAGTAAACACAGAGCCAAAAGTTGGAAGAAATGACCCATGTCCATGTGGAAGTGGGAAGAAATATAAGAATTGTTGTGGAAAGAACGCATAGCACCTGCATTTAAAGCATTTTACAAAAAATCGAAAATTTGGTGACAAAATTAGGTTGTCACCCAAACTTAAATAAAAAATTTATAAAAGCTTAAAATTAAAGAAGTGTAGCCTAAATAAAATGGGTGACACTTCTTTTTATATTAGAGTTTACAAATAATAGAAATAAAAAATTAAGGAGGTAGTAATTATGAGGAAAATTAATGTAAGAAAAAGGGGAAAGGTATATGAATACTTTTTCGAAGGAGCAAAAATAAACAACAAGAGGACTAGAATTTCAAAATCTGGATTTAGAACAAAAAATGAAGCATATTTAGCAGGAATGAAATCTTATGATGAATATATTAATGGAAAAAATAAAGAAGAAGCTCAAATGTCATATTCAGACTATTTAGATTATTGGATGAAAGAATATTTTGAAATAAACTATAAATATTCAACTGCTAAAAGATATAGAGAATCATTTGATGCAATAAAGAAAATACTTGGAAAGTATAGAATTTGCAATATTACACCATATTTACTAAATCAAGCACTATTAAAATTATATCAAAAAACAGGAAATAAAGAATCTTTAAGAAACTATCAAAAAGTTATAAAAAGTTCATTAAGAGATGCTGCAAACTATTTTGGATTTATTGAAGGTAATCCAGCAGGAAA
>CALXVA010000064.1 GCA_944391835.1 uncultured Clostridia bacterium
ATAACTGGTCCAAAGATTTCCATATCTTTGCTGACTTCCATATCTTTTGTTACATTATCTAATATTGTTGGATAGTAGTATGCATCTTCTCTTCTGCCACCACATACAACTGTAGCTCCTTCTGCTACCATTTGATTTACTTGGTCTTCAATTCTTTTAGCAGCATTTATGTTAATCATTGGTCCCATATCAGTATCTTCTTTTGTTGGATCACCAACTTTAAGGTTTTCTATAACTTGTCTCATTCTCTCAATAAATTCTGCTTTTCTAGAGTTATGAATTAAGAATCTCTTGCTTGCACAGCAAACTTGTCCACCATTATACAATCTTCCCCAAATGGTTTCTTTTACTGCTAAGTCCATATCTCCATCCTCTAAGAAGATGAATGCATCATTTCCACCTAACTCTAGCATTACATGAGTTAGGTTTTGTGAGCAAGTTCCCATTGTTTGTATACCTGCTGCTGTTCCACCTGTTAAAGATACTAAATGTACTCCTGGGTGTCTAGCTAATGCTTGTCCTGCTTTTGGTCCATCACCTGTTAATATTTGGATACATCCTGCTGGAACTCCAGCTTCTATCATTAATTTTACATATTCTATTAATGTTAATGGATTGTAATTTGATGGTTTTACAATTATACTATTTCCCATAAGTAGTGCTGGTGGCACTTTTTGACAGAATAAGTCGCTTGGGAAGTTAAATGGTATAATTGCTGCAATAACGCCTATTGGATATCTTTTTGTGATTTGCATTGTTTTTTCTTGACCAGCTTCTTGTCCTGCTGGAATGCTTTCACCATATAAGTGTTTTGCTCTTTCTATAAATGCTCTAACACCTATTCTAACATTTGCAATTTCTCCTCTAGCCTCTCTGATAGGCTTTCCTGTTTCTGCTGTTAAAAGCTGTGCTAATCTTTCTTTGTTTTCTTCTACTAAATCCACAAATTTATATAGTTTGTCAGCTCTTTCATGAATTGGTACTTCTGCCCATTTCTTTTGCTCTATTTCTGCTACTCTTACAGCCTCATCCACATCTTCTTCTGTAACATTTGGAACTGTATCTATAAGCTCACTTGTTGCAGGATTTACAACTTCTATTTTAGCTCCATCACGAGCTTCTTTCCACTCATAACCTATTAAATTTTTCACACTTGTTTCCCTCCTTTTTTTCTCTTGTGTCTCTAAATCATTTTGAGATTTTATAACTTGTTTAGAATTTAGTGCCATATTCCAGCTATTTACTTTTTTATTTAATTCATATAACGCCGTACTTTGTTCTCTAGCACTTTTTTCTAAATCCAATGCTATATCTTGCGTCATATTCTGACTGTCTACATTCTCAGTAGACGTTTGCATTCATTTTGCAATAGCTGTGAAAGAAAGCATTAAACCTCCACATGTATTTGCTCCATGATCTTTTGAACCATATTCACCAAATGTAAATATTGTCATAAATGGAACTCCATTTGCTTCTTTCTTTAATTGTTTTGCAACTTCATCAATTCTGTCTCCAATTCCTAATTTTCTTCCACCACAGTGAACTAATAGGTAAGCTCCAACATCTTGTTTTAGGTTTTTCTTAGCTTCCTTCATAGCCTTTCCTGTAGAATCTATTAACTCATCAACTGTAGCTTCCATTTGAATTACTGCTGTGTTTACAGCTAAATTGTTTCCTATATTCATTGAGTAATCATCATTTCCATTCATTGGGTGACGAATTGCTACTAAATCTCCTAATCTATCTTTTACACCAAGTGGTGCTAATATTGTTTGAGAAAGTAAATTTCCACCTGCTAAATCTTTTAATTTTTTGCCTGTCCAAGAAGAATATTTCTTCATTGCAGGTTCTCCATCTATTTCAACTAATGTTCTTTTTCCACTTATTTTTGTTATAACTCCAGAGTTTGTTGTCTCATGATATTCTCCTGTGTACACGTTTGCCATTGGTTTATCTGTATAGAAAAATGCTACTGCACATCCATCAGAAAATACTGTGTCATTTGTGTAGATGCTCCACTTTCCAGATACAGTGTTATCTGCTGCACTACCACCAAAGAATGGTACTCTACCTATAACATCTTCGATTCCTTTTAAGTAATCTTCTTCCTCTGCTGGAGAAGCTACCATATAGAAATATGCTGGTGCTACTGTTTGTCCTGCTTTTTCCATTGCTTCTTTAGCAAGTAATCTACCTGTTGCTCTTGCATCTTTTTGTTTAGCTGACCCTGCTACTCCAACTGTTGTATCTGGGTCTCCTATAGCCATAATTCCAACAAATCCATTTTCAGATGAAATATATCCATCTGGAACAATAATTCCTCCACTTGATGTACATCCAATAATTGGTGCTGTACCAAGTTCGGCTTTTGCTCCTTCTAGCACTTTTTTTACATCATTATCTGCTGATGTATAAACAAATGCCACCTTTGTTTGAACTAAATCTACTACAGCCTTCTTAGCTGAGGCTCTTCCTGCTTCGTAATTATCTGCTTCTGTGCTCCAACCTATGTTTGCTTTTAACATATAAATTCCTCCTTTGTCTTTAATAAATTTATATAAATTCATTATGCTTTGATTATATACTTAATATATTTTTTTGACAACACTTTTTTGAGAATTTTTTTAGAAAAAACTTATTTGTCGAACAAGAATGAATATGTATAATTTAGAAATGCATAAAGGTTGGAATGGGCTTCTAAAAAAAGTATTTCAAATATGTCGGTCCAGCTGATTTTCATAGAAATTCTAAATGTATTTTATGGCACCCTTCCATCAAAGATGAACTCTTTCCATAAAATCCATTAAGAATTTCTATACTCAAATCACTCTCCATTCCATATTTTCATACTTTTTTTAGAAGCCCATTCCAACCTTATAAATTATTTTCATATATACATATTCATCCTTATCCGACAAATAGTTTCTATAAATTTTAAAATTTATGTTCTGATTAGCTCAATTTATGTTATAATACTTCCAACGCAATTTTTGTTTTTATTATTAGGAGGTTTGATTATGAATATAAGCTTACCTGCAAAAAATCTTCGTACAAAAAACTTCTTGATAAAAGATGGTATTTTGTATCTTCGGTATGGGCAATCTTTTGAGGACGTTATTTATGCAGTAACTTACTATATGAAAGGAAGGAGACGTTGTTATTACTGTAAAAAGCAATTCAGTAGAGATAAAATAACTATGGATCACATGTATCCTCGTGATACAGGAGGTCCCACAATTCCTCAGAATCTAGTTCCAGCATGTAAAAGTTGCAATGGAAAAAAGTCTAATATGACATATAATCAATTTTTAGCTTTTTCTGCACTTACAACAGCTGAAGAAAAAAGAGCTTATCGTTTGTCTGTAAATGCTTTCAAAGAGGGTTTGCGCTCTATCGGAATGTTTGAAATTCCTAATACGTGGATTACTCCTATAAAAGTTAGCGAAATTCACACACGGATTGATTTTGCTAACATTTCTGAGAAAAAGTACAGACAGCAAAAGGAATATTACGAAAAGTATCATCAATTCCAACGGCCTATTGTTTTGGACCGGAATTTATATTCACTTGATGGGTTCTATGTGTTGTTTGTAGCAAAGTCGTGTGAATTAAAGTATGTTCCAGCAATTGTGCTTGACAATGTCGAAATTCGTCGAAGTAGTAGCGAAGTTTAAAGTATAGTTTTCGCAATTCAAATTAATTGTATTAACTAGCAAAAAAAATTTTGGTTTCTAAATTCCGAATCAAAAGTTCAAGAAATTCCACTTGTTAAAAGTTGGATTTCTTGTTTTTAATTTCAGTATTTTTACATATTTTGCCACATTTTGTTGAATTTGTGCTATAATATATTATATACATTGTTTTATGGAGGTTATACAATGAATATTGAATTACCAACTAAAAATCTAAGAGCGAATAGTTTTCTCATTAAAGACGGGATTCTTTTTATACGGAATCGTTGGTCTTTAAAACAAGTTATGAGTTCACTTACGTACCAGATGAAGGGAAGGAGAGAATGCTACTATTGTCATAAAAAGTTTTTTCCTAGTGAGATGACACTTGACCATCTTTATCCTCAACAAATAGGTGGTCCTACAGTCACAAACAATTTAGTGCCTTGTTGCAATGAATGCAACGGCAGAAAAGGAAATTTAACTCGAGAAGAGTATTTTGTTTTTTCTCATCTGTGTAGTACAGATGAGAAATTAAAGTACTCCATTGAATTAAATAAGAAAAGAAAAGAATTGCAAAAGAAAGGATTGTATGAACTCCCAGCAGAATGGCTGCAGGAGACACCAACAAACAGGATAAAATTTCATACCATAAAAATATCTGAGGAAGAATATTCCAGAAAGCAGGAAAAATTTTTGGAGTATGGGCATCTCCCCAAACCTATCGTAATTGATAGGAAATTAAACTTGGTTGATGGTTTTCACTGGCTAATAATTGCTAGAAACTACGACTTTAGAACAGTCCCAGCAATCAAGCTTGACAATGTAGAACTCGTAGGAGCCAAAAAGCTCGAAGATTTAATAGCTAAAGGTTAATAACTATTACCTTTAAAAAGTGTCAAAAGCAGTCTTTGTATTGCCTTTGGCACTTTTTATTGTATAAGAAAAATTACATATTTTTGCTATATAGCAAGGTTAAATTTCCTTGGGCTGTGCGTATTCGCGAAGCGAAATGCTACAAAAGGCGAAGCCACTTTTCTTATTAAATTCCACTCTTATATTCTATATTTTCCATGTGTGGAAACATCTCTTTTACTCTTTTAAAAGTAATCATACTATGGCGTGGCTGAGGATTCTTAGGATTATCAGTTAATAACTTTTGCGTATAGCAATTCTCTGCAGTTTTAAACAGTAAATACCTATTACGCACATAAGTAAAATATATTTGATAACCATCATCTAAATTTTGTTTAAATTCATTAAAAGTATATTTTCCGTCCATTTCTTCTCCTTTTCTTTTTGTCACTTTTGGGGACAGGTTTTTTTTGGACACTTGTGTCATCTTTTGGGACAGGTCTCTATTGTCAGGTTAGTTGTTTGCATTAAACAATAAATATTAAATATATCAAGCAGACCTGTCCCTAAGTATGACAACTTTGTCTCATTTAGACCTGTCCCCAAACCCGACAAAACTATTTTATCATTTCTTCAAACTCGTTTTCCGAAATAATCTTAACTCCTAATTCTTGTGCTTTGGTTAGTTTGCTTCCAGCAGATTCTCCGGCTAAAACATAGCTTGTTTTTTTAGATACACTACCTGAGGTTTTTCCTCCTAGTTTTTCTATTATTTCTTGTGCTTCGTCTCTAGAGTATTTTTCTAGTGTTCCTGTTAGCACAAATGTAAGTCCTGCAAATCTTTCGTCTGTGCCCTCTTCTTTTATTGCTTCCATATTTACGCCATATTCCTTAAGCTTATTTATTAAGTCTATGGTTTGTTCTTCTTTAAAGAAGTCTGTTATGCTTTTTGCAATTATTTTTCCTATTTCTTCTTTCATATATAATTCTTCATAAGTAGCATTCATCAGCTTGTCCATTGTGCTATATGTTTTGCATAATGTTTTTGCTAGTTTTACTCCCACATGTCTTATTCCAAGTGCATTTACTAGTCTGTATAAGTCTCTGTGTTTGCTTTCTTCTATTGCATCAATTAAATTTTGTGCAAACTTTTTGCCATTTTTCTTTAATGATGCTACATCTTCAAATGTTAATTTATATATGTCTGTGATGTTGCTTATAAGACCTCTATTTATTAGTTCTTCTATAATTGCTTCGCCAAGGCCGTTTATGTCCATAGCTTCTCTTGAAGCAAAATGTATTATTCCTCTATATAGTTTTGCTGGGCATTCTATTCCATTACAGTACCACGCTGCCTCTCCCTCTTCTCTTACTGCTTGTGCTCCACATACTGGGCATACTGTTGGCATCTCAAAGTTTTTTTCTTCTCCGGTTCTTTTCTTTTTATTTACTCCAATTACTTCTGGAATAACATCTCCTGCTTTTTGAATTATTACAGTGTCACCTATTTTAATGTCTCTTTCGCGTATATAGTCTTCATTATGAAGAGTGGTTTTTGATATTCTAGAACCTGCTACAACTACTGGTTCTAAAATTGCCATTGGCGTTATTGCACCAGTTCTTCCTACTTGACACACTATATCCTTTAACTTTGTCTCTTTTTTCTCTGGTGGATATTTATATGCAACTGCCCATTTTGGTGTTTTGTATGTTGTTCCTAACTTTTCTCTTAGCTCCAAATTGTCAACTTTAACAACTGCACCATCTATTCCAAATGATATTTTTTCTCTATCTTTTCCTATTTTTTCTATTGCCTTTATGGCCTCTTCTATGTTGTTACAAAGTATTTTTACTGGGTTTACATTAAAGCCTAATTTCTCGAGGTATTTTAAGCTTTCATAATGTGATGTGAATTTTATTGTGTCTGATTTTTGCACATTAAAAATGTATATGTCAAGTGGTCTTTTGGCAGTTATTTTGCTATCTAATTGTCTTAGTGAACCTGCTGCTGCATTTCTAGCATTAGCAAATTGTCCCTCTTCTTCCATCAATCTATCTGCATTTAACTTTTCAAACTCTTCCTTTCCTATAAATACTTCTCCACGAACTGTAATGTCTATTGGTTCTTTTAACTTTTTAGGAATTGTTTTTATTGTTTTTAAGTTTTCTGTTACATCTTCTCCTACAGTACCATTGCCTCTAGTTGCTCCACGAACAAATACTCCATTTTTGTACTCTAGTGCTGCAGATAGCCCATCTATTTTGGTTTCAACCACATACTTTAGTTCTATATTATTCTCTTCTGCAACTTTTCTTACTCTTTCGTCAAAGTCTTTTACTTCTTGAAATGAGAACACATCTTGAAGGCTCTGTAAAGGCACTTCGTGAGTTACCTTTTCAAAGCCTTTTTTTATGCTAGCACCTACTTTTTGTGTTGGAGAGTCTTCTCTAATAAGTTCTGGGTATTCTGCCTCTATTTGTTTTAATTCTTTCATAAGCATATCGTACTCGTAATCACTAACTACTTGCTTATCATCAAAATACATTTGTGTATAATATTTAAGTAAAGGTACTAATTCCTCCACTCTTTTTTTACTTTGTTCTAAATCCATTTTTCTTCATCCTTTTTGTTAAATTGTTCTTACTTACGTATAATTTTATACTTCTGGCTTGTTTTGCTCTTTTTTGCTAACTTTTTAATTGACTCAATTAAAATTCTATGGCTTCTATTTTATTTTTGCCTTCTCTAGCTTTTTATTGTATAGGAGAACTTGCTCATATATCTTTTTATATTTCTCCTTTAAACAACTCTTTGCATCCTTTTAAATAATCTATTCCAGAGAATATTGTTGCTATAACAGAAATGCTTAAAAGAACTGTTGTACATAAGTTTAGTACAAATGGGAAGCCTGTTAAGTTTCCTGTAAAAATTGCTCCAAAGCTATTAACATCTATAAATGCTATAATTATGCCTATCATTTGTGTGCAAGTCTTTATTTTGCCCCAAATGCTTGCAGCTATTACCTTACCAGATTTTTCTACTGCAACTAGCCTATAGCCTGAAACAATAAACTCACGAATTACCACTATTGCTGGTATCCAAGCTGGCAACCTTCCTGCTTCTACAAGTATAAGCATTGCCACAATAACTAATATTTTATCGGCAATAGGGTCTAAAAATTTGCCGAATGTAGTAATTTGATTTCTAGAACGTGCTATATATCCATCTAGCTTATCTGTTAAAGAGGCAATAACAAATATAATATCTATTATTAAATATGTAAGTGGTATGCCCCATAATTCTCCCGATATATTAAAAAACGGTATTATTAAAATAAGTGGTACTAAAATAATTCTAAATATAGTAAGCTTATTTGCTAAATTCATATTTTTCATCCTCTCGTATTTTCTTTATTCTTAATTATATGCATCATTATTAT
The DNA here is from genome assembly GCA_944391835.1 of uncultured Clostridia bacterium. GTDB lineage: Bacteria > Bacillota > Clostridia > TANB77 > CAG-508 > CALXVA01. Next base: position 7,967 of record CALXVA010000064.1, read on the forward strand.
AAAGTAGAAATTGGAGACTGCCTCCTTTTCTAAATCTTCATACATTATATATAAATAAAGCAAAAAAATAAATAGAAAATTGTAAAAAAATTAAATTTTCTATTTTTATATTATTATCTACGGCTTATATAGAAAGTAAACAGAGAATATTAAGATTTATCTACTATTTTGTACTATATCTACAATATCTGCAATGTATTCTCCTATTACTGGTATGTTCCATGTTACAATCTTTTGCAATATTATAATAATTATTGCTGTAATAATGGTTACGCCAATACCAATTCCAATTCCTTTAACAATTCCTGTCCAGATATTTCTAAAAAGCAGTTCCTTTTTATTGCCTAAGAGTTCCACTAGGTCTAAAATCTTGCTTTTTGTTAAAGCATAATTTAAATTATCTAACTTTTTATTTAATTCTTCATAAATTTTTTTATCCATAACACCAATCCACTTTTTCTATTGTATGTAAAAAGTATAATACTGTAAAATGCTATTTTTATAGTATTATTCTACGTTTTTTGGTTTTTATGTATAAAAATAAAAAAAAGAATAGCTTTTTGTACTGAACCCAAATTGTTAGACAAAAAAGTTTAACAAGGAGGGTTCATTTTTTATGAGTAAATATTCAAGTGAATTTAAA
>CALXVA010000065.1 GCA_944391835.1 uncultured Clostridia bacterium
TTTTCTATTTTTATACATCTAGGGTGAAATATTCGTTTCTAAACTTTTAAGGTGATTTTATCATAAATTAAATACATGGGTAATTTCCAAATGTTGACTTTTTACTAAATTTATATTATAATTAAGTCTCCATAAAATAGAAAGGAGCAGAAAATTATGGATAAACGGAATGAAGTAGAAGCTGTTTATAACAGCAGTAAGGCTTGTCCACATTGCAATGCACTTGGTGCTTGCATCTATTATGGGCTTCGCGCCTATATGGATACAGTGGGGCTTGACGAATTTACCCGTCAGCTCATTATGGGAATTCTCCCTAGTGACATTGGTCACTCTTATGAGCTGAAGTTGGAAATTCTTAATCGTCCCAACTGATTTTCCAATTTGCTCCAGCATCCCCTGCCTTTAATTGGGTAGGGGATGCTTTTTTGTTATATTTATTTTAACTGTACCACTTTTGTGGCAATTCTGTTTATAAATGTCTCATCATGTTCTACAAAAATAATGGTAGGCTTGTATTTTAATATAGCCTCTTCTATTTGTATTCTTGTTAAAATATCAATGTAGTTTAAAGGCTCGTCACAAATATAAAGGTTTGCCTGTTCTGATATGCTCTTTGCAATTAGAATTTTCTTTTTCTGCCCCTCACTCATTTGCTTTATATCTTTATCAAATTCTGATTTTGAAAATCCCATTTTTACTAGCATTGCCTTAAAAATGCTCTCCTCTACTTGGTACTGTTTTGCAAATTCTTTAAGATTACCTTTTAAATATTCCGTACTTTGTGGCACATACGATATTTTTAAATCATTTGCTACTTTTAGAGTACCTGTATATTCTATTGTTGCTAATAATGCTGAATTATTAGTTGAACATAGTTGTAAAAATTCTTCGTCATTATTACTAGCCACAAGTGATTGCAAAGTTTGCTCATTTTCTATATTATTCTTTTGTAGTATTAATTTTAATATGCTCGATTTTCCAGCACCATTTTTGCCAACTATTGCTACTCTATCTCCATTGTTCACTTCAAAAGAAACTGAATTAAATATAGCTTTATTATTGTAGTTTATTTGTAATTTTTCTGCCAAAACTAATGGATTTTTTCTACTTTCTAGTGGAATTATTTTTAAGCTATCGCTTCTATCCACATTATTTAATAAACTAGATTTTTCTTCAATTGCTTTTTCTATTCTTCTTTCCAATACCTTTGAGCGCTTCATCATCTTAGCAGATTGATGGCCTATGTATCCTCTATCTACACTAGAACCAGAATTTGTAGTATTGTATTTTGTTTTTTCTATCTTGTCAGACCAGGTTGCAGTATTCTTTGATGCTATTTCTAAACGACCAATATCTTTCTTTAATTTTTCGTTTTGTGTTAGTTCGAAATTATCTTGTCTATCTTTATTTTCTTGCCATGATGAAAAGTTTCCTTTTTGAATATCGATATTCGTATTATTTATAGAAATTATATGGTCTACTACTTTATCTAAAAAATTTCTATCATGGGATACCAGAATAAATCCTTTTTTCTTTTCTAAATATTCTACTAAATTATTTCTTGTCTCAATATCCAAGTGATTTGTTGGCTCATCAATAAGTAAAAAGTTATTTCCTTTTAAGAATAAGCTTATTAAAAGAATTTTTATTTGCTCTCCACCACTTAACAGATTAAAATTTCGATAAAGAATTTCTGCGTCTGTATTCAATAAATTTAATTCCTTAATAATCTGCCAATCTTCTACACTTGGTGCAATTTCATTTACAACTTCTATTGCCATTCTTTCTTTTTCTTTTACTTCAAATGGAAAATAATCAAATTCTACACTTTTTGTTATTGTTCCTTTATATTCATATTCACCTAGTAATAGCTTTAAAAATGTAGTTTTTCCCTTTCCATTTCTTCCAATTAAGCCTAGTTTCCAGTCCGTATCAATGTTAAAAGATACATTTTCAAATACATTATTTGGACTTCCATCATATCGGAAGGTTAAATTTTTTACATTAATTATTGACATTATTCCTCCTGCGTTATATTGTCTCATCTATAATCTCTTGTACCTCATCATAATCTGGTACTTTATCTTTTACTCTTGAATAATCTTTTTCAAAGTTTTCTAAACATCCTTTTACACTCTCTCCAGAATTACTTTCTATATCTAAATTTGGATTATATTCCAATAATAGTTCCAATGTTTCTGCTGCTTTGTCATTATTATAATATCTTAAAGAATGTATTGGAGTGTCTCCAAATCTATTTTCTTGGAAATTTACATCTGCTCCATATTCTAATAATAGTTTTGTTGCTCCATAATATCCACATTCTGTTGTATAAGTAAGTGGCGTATTTACTCCTATAGGCTCATCATATATCTGCACATCTGAATCAGCACCGTTTTCAAGTAATAATTCTAATATACTCCACTCATCTTTTTCTTTATTCTCATCCGGATTATATTTTATAGCATAGTAAACTGCTTTAGTTGTTTCATTTGGATTCCAACCATTGTCTAGATATTCTTTTACTTTGTCATAATCATAATCCATTATTGCAACTAGTTCTTTACCTTCTTCTTGTATTAACTCTTGTTTTTCAATTTCATCATAGTGTGTAAAGTTATATATAATTTTAAAATCTATGGCACACAAAACTATTGTTACAACTAACAAAACGATTACTGTCTTTTTAAATTTCTTTTTTATAATTCCAATTATTCCAAATACTATTGTTAGTATAATTAGTGCTATTACGATAAGATTTAACGTAATAAATAGTATTCCTAAAAATCCCATTAAAGGGATTACGACTAAGCTTCCCATAAAACATCACCCTTGCTTCTATATTAACATAAGCAAGGACAATTGGCAATATGAGTATTTATTTTCTTTTATTAAATACCCAGCTCATCACATCTTCATCATAAGCAAAAAGTCCAAGCCCTGCGTGTTCATCAGAAACACCCTGTGAAGAAAAGTATTCGTGCTCTTTTACATCTAACACTAATATTTCGTTTATTTGCTCGTCGCTCAATCCTTGGTTTTCATAAATATCTTGTAGGCTATTATATGCATTTATTGCTCTTGTAGAGCCATAGTAACTATCATTTTCTCCAATTACGATATATAGTGGAGTTTGTGCATTTGCAAGAACATTTAAATCTCCATCCCATTGACTGCTAATAAATAATGCTGAGGTAAATAATTCTGGTCTTTTTCCTAATACAAGTGATAGAGTTTCGCCACCACCAGAAGCACCACTAATATATACTCTTGATTCGTCTATATTGTAATGGCTCAAGAAATATTCCACTAATGCAATTGTATCGTCTGCTGATTCTTCGCCCCAGTCATCTAGTTGTGGAGATATAATTATCATATCACTTACATAATTTTGTGCTTGATATGGATATGGCTCTCCCATATTTGCCCCAACGCCTTGAAAATATAGACCTTCCCAACCAGGCAATGCAAAGTAAATTGCATAATCTCTTGTTTCATCATAGCCGTCTGGATAGTAAGATGCAAAATGAATATCACCTTGATTCTCTGAGTGGTATACATTATCAATTATAAATCCTCTTTGCTCTGTTGTTCCAACTTCGAGAGTACCGTTTTCGGTTATTTCTTCAGATTCGTTTTCTTCTGCTATATTATTCTCTGTTCCTAAAGCATTTTCTGCATTATTTGTTTCATTTGTAGTTTCTGTGTTGTTTGAAGTCTCTATGTTACTACTTGCTATGTTAGAGTTGCTACTTTCTTCTGCTCCTGAATTATTTTGACTTAAAACATATACCGTAACTAGAATTGCTATTAAAATAATGATTACTAAAATTGTTATTATCCATTTTTTCATAATCTCGTCATCTACTAAAATATGTTTTTTATTTTGGTTATTAAAGCTTTTTAGTAACTATAATTAACCATATTTATTATAGCAATTCTAATGATTATATGGAATATCCAATATGTTATCACTGTAATAACTAAAAGTTTAAGCTTATTTAATTTCATGTTCTTTCTTCAAAAATAATAAAAAAGTGCTATGAAAACTTATAAATTTATGATATATATTATTTATAAGGAGGTTATTGCTAGTGAATAAAGTAATAGATATTTTTGGCAATGAAATAACATTCGACTGTATGGGGTGTGATATAGCTAATCATAAATTAATACCCCCTGGTGGTTATGTTTATGATGATGGTTTTATTAATGTATCTGCTGATCCAGAAATTCCTATAGAAGGTTTCATGGTATTGGGAATAAATAAACATATAAAAAGTATTAATGAATTAAATTCCATGGAAAGAAATAAAATCATGGATATTCTAAATAAAACTATTGAAATAATAAAAAAGACAAGTATTTCAAATGAAGTAATGCTAATTCAAGAAGAAAAAGCAAAACATTTTCATATTTGGATTGTTCCAATTCATAAATGGATGGAAAAATTTCAAAACAATGTTAGAAACATAAAAGAAATTATAGATTATGCAAAACAAAATTTCACAAAACAAAAAGAATTAGAATTATTAAAAGCAATCGAAACTATAAAACGAGAATTTAATAAAAATGTAAAAGAAATACGAAAGGCTGTAAGATGTTACTTAGTAAAAGATGACAAAGTAGTATCAATTAAATATAATGCGCATAATAAAAAAGCAGAATATTACGATATTCCTGGTGGTAAAATTGAAAAAAATGAAACACCCAAGCAAGCAGCCATTAGAGAAATGAAAGAAGAAACAGGCTTAACAGTAAGCAATTTAAAGTATAAAGGAAATATGATAATTGAATATCCAGACAGAATATACGATTTTGATGTTTTTCTAACAAATGAATGTAATGGTAAACCTCAAAATTTTTCAGAAAACACTTCGGAATGGATTGACATACCAACACTATTAAGTAAAGAAAAAATTTTAAGCAGTTTAATGATATTAAATAACTTCTATATAAAAGGATTATTAGAAGATAATAATTTTTATATGTATATTAAAGTAGATGAAAATGAAAATATATTAGATGTAACATATAACCTTGGAAAGAATTAAAATTAATTCTTTCCAAATTAGCTCAAAAAGGAACCAAGTAAAATAATCACTTAGTTCCTTTTTAGTCGCCTTATTCAACTATCATTTCTAACTTTAGAATATAAATATTTTATAACTTTTCTACCCACTCATCTACTTCTTCTTGTGTGGTTAACATTTTATCTCTTTCGACTGCATTTGCTGAAAATAATAAATCAAGTTCGCCTTTAATATTAGAGTTTGGTAATAATGTTTTATAATCATTAAAGCAATGACCTATCCACCCTGCATTGGAAGCTGCTACAATAATGTCTTTTCCAAATAAATCATAATCCTTTAAAAACTTTTTCATTACAGGGCTTATTCCATACCACCACGTACAAGTAATTAGGACTACTTTATCATATTTAGATAAATCGGTAGTAACTTTCTTTATTTCTACATCTCTTTTAATGTCATTATTTTGCCATTCATCTACTACTTCGTCATAATCACTTGAAAATGGAACTGCTGGCTCTAACTCTAAAATATCTGCATTTAATTTGTTTTTTACATACTCTGCTACCTTTTTACTGTTACCTGTAAAACTATAATAAATAACTAATGTATTACTCATAATTCTTAATCATTCCTTTCTACTAATCTGCTAGACTTTAAATGACTAGCCTGTTATAACCTTTATATCACTTAAAGTTTACTCTAAGTCAAGGATTATTTTCAAGTATTTAGGTTATATTGTTACTAGATAATGGTTTTGTAGGAAATTAGATTCTAAACCTAGGTAATATGTATATTTAGAGAATTTTTGCAGTGACGCGTAAGCGACCAAACGAGCTTCTTTGAAGCGAGTGCGATTTGGAGCACCTTTCCTGCGATAAAAAGAAAAATTTATTTTTCTTTTTATCATTAGCAGGATGCGACACCAAGGAACAAAAAAATTTGATAAATATACATATTACCTAGGTTTGTATCATATTATTTTATAAAAACCATTATCTAGTAACCTTATATTTAGCTTACACATCTTGCTCTTCACTTTCTAAAGTTTCAGTATTATTTGCTTCTTCATCGGTTTCTTCTGTTTGCCCACCACCTGTAGGCGTATTATTTATTTCTTCATTTCCATCACTTACTGGGTTATCTATTATTTCATTTTCATCTACTACATCATTTTCTGGTAAAGTATCATTGGCTACTGTATTGTTTTGGGCTGGTGGCGCATCTATTTCATTTTGAATAGCCTCATTTTGAGTATTTTCATTTTCAATATTCTCACTTATTTCTTCGTTATCATTTTGTACATTTGGGTTTGTTACTTCTTCGTCGTCTGGATTTAATTCTAAATCATTATTATCGTCCGTATATATTATATTTTCTTCCGTGTCATCTTCCCTTATATTTGTATTTACTTTACTTCCAGTATGTTTTGTGCACTCATCTGGTTCTGTTCCCGATAAGAAATATTCTATATATGTATTTGTACAACCAGTTCTTGCAATTTCACCCGTATCTTCACATATTTCTGCAGTTACTATTCTGCTAGGTTGATAAAACCTTGCACCAGAAAATCCGTCATGTATACTTCTCATTACATTTGCCCACATTATTCCTGCTGGATTCTGATTATTGTATTTTATCGTTTCGTTTTGGTCAAATCCAAACCACGCAACTGCTGTATAGTATGGTGTAAATCCACATAACCACTTGTCGTAGTTTTCGTCAGTAGTTCCTGTTTTTGCTGCTACATCTATTCCCGGAATTGCACAATATGTAGCTGTACCGTAAGTTCCGTCTACTGGTTGTTGTAATAACTTCTTTAGTACATAAGCTACTTGTTCTGAAAATACTGTTCTTCTTTCTTGTTCAGAATTCATAACAGTTCTTCCTCTACTATCCACTATAGATGAATAAAATGTTGGCTCTATATAAATTCCGTCATTTGCTATAGTTGCATAAGCTGATGCCATTTCTAGAGGTGTAACTCCATTTTGTAGTCCCCCTAACGCCAAAGCTAAGCTTTCATCTTCGTCTGTTAATGAAGTTATTCCCATTTTCTCAAGGTACGAAATAGCTTTTTTAGGAGTTATTTGTTCCATCATTTCTACAAATGGAATATTTTGTGAAGACTCTAGTGCTCTTCTAACAGTTATTTCTCCCAAATATCCACCATCACTATTTTTTGGTTCATAATCTTTTTCAAATGTTGTTTTCTCATCATTGTAAATGGTTGCACCTGTAAATATTTTTTCGTTAATTCCTGGTACTAAGACTGCAAGTGGTTTAATAGCCGAACCAGTTTGCCTTTGACTCTGTGTTGCTCTATTTAAACCTCTAAAAGTATCTTTTTCTCCGAAGTCCACCTGTACAGGCTAAAACTTGCCCAGTTTGATGATTTAGTATAACCATTGCAGCTTGTGAAGTATCTTCTCCATTTGCTGAGTAAAGTATGTATTGACTCTTTAAAGATTCTGCTTCTACTTTATCTTGCATACTTGAATCTTGTGTACTGTATATAGTTGAACCTGATAAGTATAAATAATTTTTTGCAAATGCTTCTGATATATTTTTCTCCTCTGCTAGGTCTTCTATAACTTCGTTTATTAGCGCATCTGTATGGTATGAATACACGCAATCTCCTATTTCTATATCTCCCTCATCAAAATTTAGTCCACTTTTTACTTCTTTTTCTGCCTCTTCATATTCGCTTTCATCTATTTTGCCTAATTCTAGCATTTTTTGTAATACTGTAAGTGTTCTATTTGTAATATCTTCTTCGTTGTCATACCCTTCAAAAGGATTATAGTAATTTGGCGAATTGTTTATTCCTGCTAAATATGCACATTCTGCCAATGTTAGGTCTTCTACATCTTTGTTAAAGTAGTATTTGGCTCCTGTTTGCACACCATAAACATTTGGTCCTACATATATTACATTTAGGTACATTTCTAAAATATCATCTTTTGAAAAATAACATTCAAGTAGAAATGCTTTCCACCACTCTTTTACCTTACGTGTTATAGAGTCTGTAGTATCTCCTGTTAAGTTTTTAACTAGCTGTTGTGTGATTGTACTACCACCATAAGAAGAATGGCCGAAACTAGTTATATAACTTAGTATTGCTCCACCTGTTCTTTTTATATCAATTCCGTGATGAGAATAATACCTTTCATCCTCTATTGAGACATACGCATCCACTAAATTTTCTGGCATATCTTCTATGTCAACTGGAGTTAGTTTTTTCTGCTCATTTCCTAATTCTGCAATAACCTCGCCCTCTTTGTCTAAGACTACAGACATTTTATTTGTAAACATTGCCTCGCTAAGCACTTTCCAATTATGTGCTGATATTCCTAGAGCAATCCCTCCTACTATTAGCAATATTAGTATTAAAATTAGTATAATTTTTCTTAAAAATCTATTTTTGTGCTTATCTTTTTTATTCTTTGACTTTGCGCCTTTTTTATTACTGTTTTTATTGCTATGCTTACCTTGCTCTCCTTTATTTTTCAGTTCTTCTCTTCTTTCTTTGTCTTGCTTCATCTTAAGTACAGA
>CALXVA010000066.1 GCA_944391835.1 uncultured Clostridia bacterium
CTTATATCATTTATATTATTATTGTATAAATATAAATCTGTTAATTCAGTTAAATTTGATAATGAACTTATATCAGTTATATTGTTAATTTCCAAATTCAACTCTGTTAAATTTGTTAAGTTCGTTAATGCACTTATATCACTTATGTTATTTTCCCTTAAACTAAGCTTTGTTAAATTCGTTAAATTTGATAGCACACTTATATTACTTATATTATTTGAATACAAATACAATTCTTGTAGATTAGTTGCATACTCTAAACCTGTCAAGTCTGTTATATTTTTATTTTGTAAGTACAATTTTTGAATTTGTTTCATTTCATTAACAGATAGCTCTCCATCATTGTTGTCATCATATTTTAATAAATTTTCTTTTAAATTTTCATCTTTAAAAATTACTATCTCGTTTTCATCATTTGTTAAACCATAAGAAATTAAATTAAACGATAACATTAATATTAATTCCATTATTACAAATATTGCTATTATTTTATTTCTCATATTTCCCTCATTTCATTTAAACTAACTTAAAATTACCTGCCTCAAGAACTGGAATGCATCGTAAAGTCCTACTTCTCCGTCATCATTGTAGTCCATGATGTATTGCTCATCTTCGCTTAAGTCTCCGTCTCCTAATATAACGGTTCTTAAAATCTGGAATGCGTCGTATAATCCTACTATGTCATCTTGGTTTACATCGCCCTTTAGTAGAGTTTTTTCTTTTGCAATGAATGTAACCTCATCATATAATCCAGTTTTGTCATTTACTACTCTAATTGTTACTGGTGTGTCACTTTCTTTTTTTATGGTTAAAGTTCCATTTTGCGTTACTTCTATTACATCTGGATTAGAAGAAGTCCATGTCATTTTCTTTTCGATAGCTTCCATATTATCAATGATAACATTTAATTTTATTTCTTTTCCTACTGTTGCAATATAATTATTTCCTTCTTGTTTTAAAGTTTCTGGTACTTCTAAAGATAGACTACTTATTGTGTCTGGATTATTGTTTACATCTGCATATTCAAATACTGCTCTATAATTAAAATCCACTTCACTTGAAGTAGCATTTTCTTTTAAGTCATGTAAAGTAATTTTATAAACATAACCTGCTTGTGGAACAATATCAGAGTCATAAATTACTACCTTATTATTTAATGAAGATACACTGTCTGTGTGACATGCAAACCATCTATTTGTAGTATTTTCTTGTTTCGTAAACTCCCATGTTTCTCCTGTGTTTAAACATTCTACTGTTGCAGTAGTTGTGTCTTGTACTGTATATTTATCGATAAATTGTGCTGTCCATTGAAACCTTGGTGATACCAATGTTTCCATAAATGTGACACCATTGGATGGCCAAGCCTCTAAGAAATTCGTATAATTTGTATTTGTTCCACTAAATTCATTTACAAAAATAGCTGGACTTATTCCATAACCAAAATATTGATACTCATTACTTAAAATTTTCTGTCTATGGGAAAATAGTTGTGGCTGTTCTGCAGAATCATCTAATAATAAATTTATGCTTTGCATCATTGCTTTGCCATTAGCACTGCTTCCAAGAGTTCCAACATTTTCTCCATATCCAAATCCATTTCCCATTGCTATTTTGTAAAATTCATCGGACACACCTTCTGGTTGTTCTGGGGAGTGTGTTATGTCTTTTCCTAATTCCCAATAACGGTAACTTAGTAAAGTGGCTTTATGTTGTGCTACATTATAATTTTTTAGTCTCGCTTCCACTTTTGGTACTCCTGCTGCCACACGAATAGCATTAATATATTCGGAAATGCCTGTTTTGGCTGAGTTTTTTATTTCTCCTGCTACTAATCCAGATGCGGTATCTGTTACAGGGTCTGTCACATATACATCTTCTAAACTCAGTTTTTGAACTGCCTTTTGATACAGTTCTCTACCTGCTTCCAATTTTTCTTGCTCTTCTGGTGTATATTCTATCTCATTACCTTTATCAAATACATCATCCGATAAAGTTACTGCAAATAAAATTTTTCTATCCACATCATAGTCAAATAATGCATTCGTCTTGTCATCAAAAGTAGTATATTTATTATTTCCTGCTAAATCTGCAAATAACATAGGATTTATTATGTAATAGGAGTTCCTTGAAATTTCCACATTACTTTTAACTCCAATTCCTTTCATATATTGAGTATTCAAATCTGCGTCTAACATATATTCTCTTATCGTTGTACCATATTCTTTAAATTGTTCATTTATATAAAAGAATTCTTCATTAAATACCAAAGGGGTTGTATCTCTATTTCCTAATTTAAAACTCAATGCATTATACATTAATATTGCTTGTTGCGATAATCCTTTTAAATAATAGGTTGGATTGCTGTTATAATTTGTTTTAAACAAATCAATAATTTCTCTATAACTTTCATAAATAACAGTATCCCAATTAAAATAAGTATAATAAACTCCTCCACCAACAGTACCTCCATCAGAAAATAGACAACCGTATAAAGGAGCGTTTTCTGTATATGGATAATCATCTCCATAACTATAAGTTTGAGTTTTATAGGTTTCATCTATCGAACCATAAGAAATTATTTGTCCGTCTTCTAGTGTTTCAATATATAAATAATTGTCATAATTTTCATCTGTATAAAAAGTATATGCCTCTCCACCAAAAGCAGATGGAGTTGTTAGTTTTGGCTCCCCTAAAATCTTAATAATATCCTCTACTGTTGTTGTTTTTGTAACTTCTATGTAATATTCTCCTGTTCCTAGACTTATTAGTAAGTCTGAAGTTGTTGCATTGGAAACCACATTAAAACTGATATTAAAAAGGAATAGAATTATAAGCACTATGCTTATAAATATTGTTATTTTAGATTTTTTCAAATAAATCATCTCCTTTATTTTTTTCTTGGACAAAAGAGACTACTTCCTTCTGTCCAATTTCTTAAAATTTGGGACACTCCTATTTTTTTAGAAACAGCGAACAATGTCTGTCCCTTTTGTTTAAGCTAACTTAAAATTACCTGTCTCAAGAACTGGAATGCATCATAAAGCCCTACTTCTCCGTCATCATTGTAGTCCATAATGTATTGCTCATCTTCGCTTAAGTCTCCGTCTCCTAATATAACGGTTCTCAAAATCTGGAATGCGTCGTATAATCCTACTACTCCATCTTGGTTTACGTCGCCCTTTAGTAGATTTTGCTCAAGTGTAATTATTGTAGCCATATATTGCATCGTTGCTTCCTTTTCTTCATCATCACCTAAAATATAGTAAGTACCATTTGTAGGCAAAATATCATTTTCTGAATAGTTTCTTGTAATTGATTTAAATGTAATATTTACTAGGTTTTTGTTAATATCTATTAAATCATCTGCCGAAAATTTAATATGTACATTTCCCGGTTCTGTTACCTCTGCAGTAATTTCATCTATTAATGGTTCTAATTTTACTACTTCTAAATTATTAGCATCATATGGTATGTCACATTCAAATTTCAAAATATGTGTATTATCTTCTGTTTGGGAGAAAATAATTCCTATTGTTTCTCCCTTTTCGATACTGTTTGGCCAAGTATCTACAGATACTTTGAAAGTAGGTCTTTGATCATATCTTGTTATAGCAACTACTTGACAAGTTGCTTTTTTTCCACCATATTCTGCTGTTACTGTAATTTCCTTTCCTGCCATACCACTTGCAATTGTAATAATTCCATTACGTATTGATGCAACATTTGAATCAGACACACTCCATTCAATTTCACTTTCATCAAATGGAATACCATTTATTTCTGTTACGTTTAATGTTTCCGATTTTGTTTCTGCTATATAATATTTTTCTTGCTCAAATTTTAGTCCTGCAATTCCATCTAACCCTTGCACTGTGCAAGTTGCTTTTTTACCATTTAGTGTTTCTGCTGTAATAGTTGCATTTCCAATTCCTGTAATGGTTACTTCTCCATATTGATTTACACTTGCAACATTTGGATTAGAACTACTCCATTTTGTGACAACTTCTGTAGCATTATCTGGTGTAAAGTTAACATCAATAACTTGTGTTGCTCCCCTTACTCCACTTATTTTTGATGGTTCTAGTGAAATACTAGTTGGATATACAATATCCGTTTCTTGTGTCAAACTTTTAAATATACTTCTATATGTATAATCTTCATGTGTTCCAGTCTTTTCATTCATTAAATTTTCAATGGTAATCTCATAAACATAATCTTTTTCTCCATCTAAATCACTGCTACGGAAAGATAGCATGTCGCTTCCTCGTACAAATGCATTTCCATCTATTGCACTTCTGTCATTAAAAATCCATTCTTTATCTGTATTTAGGCATTTTACTTTTACTGTAGTTTGCATATCAATACTATAATCGTTTGTATAAAGTTTAAAAGTCCAATATCCTCCATTATAGAATGCTTCCGTTGGCGTAATTCCAATACTTGGCCATGCAACCATATCTACATTACTACTTCCTCCAGAAGTAAGTTTATGACAAGCTTGGCCATTAGCATATCCTATACCAAAACTGGTTCTATCTGGTGCTAATAAATTATAACGGTGACCTGCTTTTATTGCATCTCCTTGCCCATCATGTAATGCTTGTGCAATAGAATCGATAATATCCCCACTATATAAATTTTCTGACATAAAAGATTGTGCTGTATCATAAAATTCGTCTGATACTCCTTCTGGTTGTGGAGGATAATGTGGATCTGGATTGCTAATTCCATTAATAGTAAGATATCTTGTAAGTACTGCCTTATGTTGTGCCGCATTGCTTGCTTCTAGGTTTAATTCTACTGGACTTAATCCTGCACCTACACGAATAGAGTTTAAGTAATCCACACTGCCCTGCAATTTATTTTCTTTTATCTTACCAGCCACTAGTGGTAAATCCTCATATTGTGGCTCCTCTTCAAACTCTTCATAAGTACCATCGTTAAATTCTTCTAATGACTTTTCATACCATGCTTTCGCTTGTTCATATTTTTCTTGCTCTTCTTCCGTTAATCCGGTTTCATTAGTAGGCTCAAATAATTCTTCTGCAACATAATAAAGAGTAACTCCTCCGCCGTATCCTAAAGAAGTAGAGCTATCTTCATAAACCCCATAAGTAATATAGGCATATTTTAATGTATTGTTTGGCTCATTAAGGCTGGCACCATCTGCTGGTCTTAATGGGTTTGGTAGTTCTTTATAAAGTGCTAAATAATTTATATCATTTCCTGCTTGCATTAAAAATGACTCTTTTTTATTTTTCTCAGCATAATCGCTTATGCTCATTGTTTCACTTATTTTTGTAGCTTTGTCAAATATATCTTCATTATATTCTGCCCTTGCACTTTTTCCTTCATATGCTAGTAAATTGTTAAGCATGATTACTGCATGTTGACCAATATATTTGCGATAACTTTGTTTTTTGGATACAAATTCTTTTAAATAATTTTCCACAACTGCATCTGTTAATAGGTCTTTTTGATAAACGATTACACCTGTTGCATAATTTGTGATTAGTGCAGTTGATACTGTACCTTCAAAACGATTTACAGTTCCTCCCGTAACCTTATCTCCTGCAGAATATAAGTCGCTTTGAAAATCATCAGACATAGCACCAGCTGCCATAATTGTACCATTTTCATCTGTTTCCACATAAAGAACATTTTGGTAATCTCCTGTATACCAAGTACACATTTCTCCACCAAAAGCTGATGGAGTTACAAGTTTTGGTTCTGCTCCGTAGTCCTCACTAATCTGGTCAATAGTACTATCCTTACTAATAGTTACTCCTCCAGATATAACTAAATCATTTTCACTTAATGCTTTACTAGTGGGTATTGGTATAATGCACAATTCTAATAGAATAATTAATATCACCAATACAGAAATTAATTTTGCTTTTTTCATCTTATCATCCCTTCTTCGGATTTTTCGTTCAGTAGTTTTTTAGAGTCAATCTTGTTCATATTTATCTTAGTATAACCTGTCTTAAGAACTGGAATGCATCGTAAAGACCAACTTCTCCATCATCATTAAAGTCCATGATATATTGCTCATCTTCACTTAGGTCTCCGTCTCCTAATATAACGGTTCTCAAAATTTGGAATGCGTCGTATAGTCCTACTACTCCATCTCTGTTTACGTCTCCTTTTAGTAGAGTTACTGGATTTGTAATATCCAACACATTTACTACAATCTTGTTGCCTCCCTCTTCTGTAGAGGTCCAATATATTTTTCCATCATGATATGGTAAAATCTCTTCTTGTGTTAGGGAAACTCCTTCTATTTTTCTTGGTTCTTCTACTATTTCGCCCTCTCCATTAACAATCATGTAATAGGTTTCTTCTGTTCTACTTTTTGTATTATAACCTCCTACAGAGCTATCTTCTAAGTCCATCAACTCGTATAAAATAGCTACTCGGTCATTTTCCAACTCTACTGCACGAACTACAGTTACTGTTTTTTCATTGTTTAAATCTGTTAGGAATTTTAGTCCATAATCTTTTTCTGTACCATCTAAATACACTCTTCCTAAGCTTGTATCTTCTGGTGGAGTTCCTTCTGTTTCTCTTACTGGAGTATCAAACATTTGCATTTCTTCTACTGAATCTTTTGTATAGAAATCTTTTGTATATTTTTGTACTACGATATTCCAAGATTCATTAATCGAATTTCCATATCCCCTATCTAAAGTTTTTTCCATTGCACCTACATATAAATACCCATCTGACAATTCAATAATATTTCCTGGTAGCATATAGGTATTATTGTATCCATTTGATCCCATTGATCCTTCTCTATAATGAATCATTTTTTGTCTGTTTGATTGTAATATTCCGTTTTCATCTGGATAAACTTTAGTAACGAGCAAGCCTCTTAAAGAAGCATCTGCAGAATCTACTAAAATATATCCTCCATCTGAAGTTCCTATTATTCTTTGTGCCATAGAATGTGAATTGTAATATCTTCTAGGGCTATCATATTTTTCCTTGTCTTCATCATTTGCAAAATATTGATTACTTACCCATTCCATTGTTTCTGCATCTACATAAATAGCATTACTTGCGGAATGAGATATATACATTTGCTTTCCAAAGAAGCACCCTATTATTCCATTACTAATAGTTAAGCTACAATTGCTATTTGGAAAAAATGGAATGTATGTACCGTAGTTCCAGTCTGTATTTGAAGAATTTTGAGCTCCTATAAACTCTGTTTTTCCCACGATATTTCCTTGTTTATCATATTTTACAAGAGCCATTGTTGCTTCCTTTACAGAAGTTTGGGCTTGCGCATCTGTTCCTTTTCTTCCATACATAATATATAGGTAGCCGTCATAGTACAAAGCATTTCCAAAAATACGTACTAAATCTTTTAAATAATCTTGATATTCTGGAATTGTTGAATAATCGAAATACATTTTAAATTTTGTTACTTCTTCTCTTTCCATGTTCTCGTTAAAACGATCCCAGTAAACATTGTTTTCACTTGTATAAACAACATTCAAATCTCCATTTTCGTCAATAAAATCATATACTGGTGACGGCATAGAATATTGCACTGTTCCAATGTTTAGTATTTTTTCTGAAGAAATAACATTTTCTTCTGTTGTATAGGTATACAGTTTAATATTCGCACTAGATGCTTGTACAATTACTCCTAAATTTGCCAATACTAATAAAGTAATTAGCAAAGATACGATTAGTTTCTTTTTCAACTATATCATCCTCCTTTATTTTTTTACTTGGACAAAAGGGACTACTTCTTTCTGTCCAATTTCTTAAACTTTTGGGACACTACTCTTTTTAGAAACAGCAAACAAGGTATGTCCCTTTTGTTCAAATTCTTGAACATTTTTGAGTATTCCTTTTGTCCAAGCTAGCTTAAAATTACCTGTCTTAAAAACTGAAATGCATCATAAAGCCCAACTTCTCCATCATTATTATAGTCCATAATATACTGTTGTGCTTCTGTTAAAGTAGTTTCAAATATTACATATCTTAACATTACAAATGCATCATATAATGTTACTTTTCTATCTTGATTTATATCCCCCTTTGTTATTGTTACATAAGAAGCATTGTTTTGCTCTGCCCATTGTGCAGCATATGAGCCCTCGGTTGTATAAATAGTTATATAATTAATGTTTTCACCAGTAGAAGGATTATAATATCCTGCAAAGAAAGCATCTTCACCAATGCTTGTTATATTATCTAATATTACTATCTCGCTCAATCTATCGCAATAGGTAAATGCTTCATTTCCAATTGTTTTCATAGTAGTTGGCAAATTTACTTCTCTAAGATTGTTAAACTGTCCAAATTCTTTATCTGGGATACTTGTAATTCCTTCTTGTATATCTATTTTCTTGACTAAGTCTCTAACATTTTGCCATGTATTATCTGATAGTCCAACCCCAAATACTTTTTGTGTACTTGAAATAGGATATCTATATTTTGGTTCTGCATCAATCGTAATATCACCTGTTCCAGATATCGTAAGAGTTCCTTCATCATCTAAATTCCATGT
>CALXVA010000067.1 GCA_944391835.1 uncultured Clostridia bacterium
TAAATGAATACTAAAAGAGAATAAACTTAAAGTAATGCAAAACTTTAAGTTTATTTTTTTATAAAATATATTGACATATACCCTATGGGGGTATATAATAAAAACGGTAATACAAAGAGGTGAAAAAAATGGAAGATAAAAAATGTAGTTGCAACATCTCAAAAGATACTAGTAGAACAACCAAAAGAAGTGAAGAAGAAAAAGAAAGCTTAATAAAAAGACTAAATATTATTGAGGGCCAAGTAAGAGGAGTAAAACAAATGATACTTGATGATAGATATTGCGATGATGTACTAACTCAAATGCTTGCTATCAATAAAGCTTTAGAAAGCTTGGAAAACATTATTTTAGAAAGACACTTGAATACGTGTATTAAAACAAAAATAGAAAATGGTAATACAGAAGAAGTGTCAAAGGAAATAATGGATTTATTTAAAAAATTAAGATAATGTGATTTTAAATTTATTAAAAATAAAATGGAGGTATAATTATGAAAGAAGTATGTTTAAAAATTAAAGGAATGCATTGTGAAGGATGTAGCACAAGATTAACAAAGGTATTAAATAATCAAGACGGAGTAGAAGATGCAAAAGTTAGCTTAGAAGACGCAAAGGCTGATGTAAAATACGATGAAAATCAAATAGGGCTAGACGAAATAAAGGAAGCTATTCAAGATGCTGGTTTTGAAGCAGAGTAGCAGAAGGTTGGAAAAGAATTACAATTTTGGATGTGTCAAATTTTATTCTTTTCCAACCAATTTATGCTTTGAGAAAGTAAGGTGATTAAAATTGAAAAAAGTTTTATTAAAAATAGATGGTATGACATGTAGTGCTTGTTCTAGTGGACTAGAAAAATACTTAAATAAGCAAGACGGAATAATAAGTGCTACTGTAAACCTAGTTATGAACAATGCCAGCATAGAATATGATGAGAAAAAATTAGATATTCCACAAATTGAAAAGTTTGTACAAAAAGCTGGATTTGAAAGCTTAGGCATAGACAATTTGCAAAAAGAAGAAAAGAAAAAGTCTAGAGAAAAATATAAATTATGGGGCTTTACAGTCATAGCAATAGTAACATTATATATTGCTATGGGCTCTATGATTGGATTGCTAGAAATTCCACTTTTAAATATGCATACTTATCCTGTAAATTATACTATTGCCCTTTTAATTCTAAGCATTATTGCTATTATTATGGGCTGGGATATTCTAAAAAATGGATATAAGAATCTAGTGCATAAAACTCCTAATATGGACACTTTGGTGGGAATGGGTGTTTTAAGCAGTTTCCTATATAGCTTATATGGCACATACATGATTCTTACAGGGCATCATGAATATGCTCATAACCTATACTTTGAATCAGCAGTTATTATTTTGTTTTTCATACATATTGGTAGATATGTAGAGTCGCGTAACAAAGACAAAACCAAAGAAGCAATACAAAGCTTAATGATGATTACTCCAAACAAAGCCACAATTATAAGAGATGGAAAAGAAAAAGAAGTTACTCTTGACGAAATTATAAAAGGCGATACAGTTGTATGCAAGCCAGGAGAAAAAATTGCAGTAGATGGCGAGGTAATAGATGGAATCACGCACATTGACGAATCTTTTGTTACTGGAGAGAGTATACCATCCAAAAAAGAAGTTGGAAGCAAAGTTATTGCAGGAAGCATAAATTATGAAGGAACTATACAATATAAAGCAGAGAAAATTGGCAAGGAGTCTACGGTTTCTGAAATAGTAAGAATGGTTGTAGAAGCAACAAATACCAAAGCACCTATTGCAAAAATTGCAGATAAAATAAGTGGATATTTTGTACCAACTATCATTGTACTTGCATTTATATCTGCCATTGTATGGCTAATAATAGGAGAAACATTTGCATTTGCAATAAATGTATTTATTTCTGTATTAGTAGTTGCATGCCCTTGTAGCCTAGGCTTAGCAACTCCACTTGCAATAGTAGTATCATCAGGAGTAGCTAGTAAAGAGGGAATACTTATAAAAAACAGTGAAAGCCTAGAAAATGCTCACAAAGTTAAAACAGTAGTATTTGATAAAACAGGAACCCTTACAAAAGGCAAGCTTAGTGTAAGCAAAATGTTTAATTATATAGAAAATACTAATGAAACAGATTCCGAAATTATAAAAATTGTTGCAAGTATAGAAAACAAATCTGAACACCCAATAGCAAGAGGAATTGTAAACTATGCAACAGAAAAAAATATAAAATTAGCAGAAGTAGAAAACTTTAAAAATATTGCAGGCTATGGTGTTAGAGCAGAATGTAACGGCAATACATATTTAATTGGTAATAGTAAGCTAATGAAAGAAAACAATGTTGCTATAGAAAACAAACTACAAGATGAAGAAGAGCTAGAAGCAGATGGAAATAGTATATTGTTTGTAGCTGAGGCTAAAAAACAAGAAGAAAATAATCATAACTACAAGTTAATAGCTCTAATAGGTGTAAAGGACGTTATAAAAGATTCGGCAAAAGATGTTGTAGAAAAACTACAAAAGCAAAAAGTCAACGTAGTAATGCTTACAGGAGACAACGAAAAAACTGCAAAGGCAATAGCAAGTAGTATTGGAATTACAGAAGTAATTGCAAATGTTCTTCCAAAGGAGAAAGCAGAAAAAATAAAAGAATTAAAACAAAATGGTTTAGTAATGATGTGTGGAGATGGAATAAACGATAGCGTAAGTTTAGTTACAGCAGATATTGGAGTAGCAGTTGGAAGTGGAACAGATATTGCAATGGATAGTAGTGATGTGGTACTTATGCAAGATGATTTAGAAAAAATACCAGAACTTATGAAAATTAGCAAGAAAACAATTAGAAATATAAAACAAAATCTATTCTGGGCATTTTTCTATAACATTTGTATGATACCGATTGCAATAGGAGTACTTAGCCCATTTGGAATTACAATGAATCCAATGTTTGCATCACTTGCAATGACGTTAAGTAGTATAACGGTTACAGTAAATAGTTTAAGGTTAAAGAAATTGGAATATAAATAATTTTATTTGCTATTATAAATTTAATATGTTATAATTTTCTCATAAGTTTAAGGCAACTTAATACAATCTTATGAGAAATTTTTTTTGCAAAATATATCAAAACAAAATAATCTAAATACAGGAGGTTCTATGAAATTAGAAAAAGAAAATACAAGGCAAATACTAAAGATAGTAGTAATTGCAATAATCTTGCTAGTTGCTCTTTTTAATATAAAAACAGTATGGAACGCATGCTTAAGCTTTTTAGATATTATATCTCCATTTATTTGGGGGCTAGCAATAGCATTTATTCTAAACATTTTTATGACATTTTATGAAAACAAGGTCTTTAAATTAGGCAAGAAGAATAAAACAAAAGCTAATGCTAAGATGCAAAGCGCAGAAGCAAGTAATGTAAAAGTAAGCAACAATACTAAACGAATGAGCAAAAAGAAAAGTGGCATACAAAGAGTATTTTCTATTGCTCTATCTATAATTACAGTTATAGCAATAATAGCCATAATACTATTATTGATTGTGCCACAGTTTATAGATGTAATTAGAAATTTAATAGACAATATACCAAATTATTTAGAAAGTTTACAAGAGTTGGGAATTAAAATAACAGAGCAATTTCCAGAGGCAAATAATTTTATACAAAACATAGAAATCGATACAGAAGCGTTACGAAATGGTATAGTTAATTTATCTAAAAATGTCCTAGACATAACAATAAACCAAATTTCTAGCTTAATTTCTAATATAGTAAATGCATTCATATCAATAATATTTGCGGTATATATACTAGCCAATAAGGAAGAACTAAAAAATCAATCAAAGAAATTTATATATGCTAGAATAGACGAAGGAAAAGCAGATTCAATTATAAAAGTATGTAGACTAGCAAGAGATTCTTTTAGAAACTTTATAACAGGTCAGGCAAAAGAAGCAGTAATACTAGGCTCACTTTGTGCTATAGGTATGCTTATATTAAATATTCCTTATGCTGGGCCTATTGGTGCACTAACAGCTGTAACAGCATTTATACCAATTGTAGGTGCATTTATTGGAGGCTTCATAGGAGCAGTTCTTATAGTTGCAGTTAATCCAATAAAAGCTCTAATTTTTATAATATTTATAATAGTATTACAACAAGTAGAAGGAAACCTAATATATCCACACGTAGTTGGAAAGAATATGGGACTTCCAAGTATATGGGTTTTAGTAGCTATTACAATAGGTGGAGGCTTATTTGGAATAATGGGTATGATAGTTGGCTTGCCAATTGTTTCAATAATTTATGCAATTACACAAGAAAATACTAATAAAAAATTACGTGAAAAGAATCTAGAAGAAGAATTTGAGGGATAATATAGGCACTACAAAAAAGTTTAAAAAATGAAAAAATTTTTTAAACTTTTTTGCGTGTAATTAAGTCTAATATAGTATAAAGAAAAAAGAGAGGAAGATATACTATGTACGAAACTTATTATATAAAAAAGAAAAGAAAAAGACCAAATCTTTTTTCATCATTTATACCTATCATATTCTTATTAGTAATAGGTGGATTTGTAGGAAATACTCTTATAAAAAATTCAGAAACTAAGAATTCTACTAGTAATTTAAAACCAGGTTATATACAAGACAATTCTATAAATCAAAATTATAATTTGATGCAAAACAGTATAGAAAATAATGTGATTTTATCTGACAAAAACGAACAAGAAGCAAGTGATAATGCGGAAAGTTCAAATAATCAAAGTTCAAATAACAAGCCTACAAACGAACAAGATTCAAATAACCAAAGTGCTCAAAATTCAAACAATTCCAATAATGAAGCAAACAATAATCCTAACGGAAAACCTGTAACATTTGATAGTTCGGTAGCATTTATAGGAGATTCAAGAACTCAGGGGCTTATTATGTATAACGGATTAAAAAATGTTCAAGATTATTCATATATTGGTCTTATGGTAGATACTGCAGTAACAAAGAAATTTGTGCAAACAAGTAGTGGAGAAAAGATAACATTACTGCAAGATATGCAGAATAAAGACATAAAAACTGTATATATAATGCTTGGTGTAAATGAACTTGGGTGGTCATATCCACAAGTGTTTAAACTAAAATACAAAGAACTAATTGAAGAAATAAGAAAAGTAAAACCAGATTGCAAAATATATGTTCAATCTATAATACCTATGACTAAGAGTAAAAGTGATAATGATAAGATATTTAATAATAAAAATGTAGCAAAATTTAATCAGCTAATAAAAGAAGTAGCAAGCGAAGAAAATGTAACTTATTTAGATGTCCAATCAGCTTTAGTGGATAGTCAAGGGTATTTGCCAGAAGAAGCAAGCACAGACGGAATCCATTTAGATGTAGAGTATTGTAAAAAATGGCTGAATTACCTAAAAAATAATTCGTAGCCGTGGACAAAGGGGACTACTTCCTTTTGTCCACACCTAGTGTTACAATTCACTGCTTGTCCTAAAATGTAGTATCAATGTATATTTTAAATTTATGTCTCCGGCCCCCAACATAAATTTAAAATATACATTGATACTACTAAAAGAGACTGTGAATTGTAACCACCTAGTATAAAAAGTAAAAAACGTGGACAAAAGGAAGTAGTCCCCTTTGTCCACGGTAAGAAAGGAAGAATGAAAAAATGAAAAAGAAAATCGCAATAATAATTATAATAGTTGTAATAATAGCAATAGCAGTGTTAGCAATGATAATTGTAAAAAACAATAATAAAACTATACAAATAAATATTGAAGATTTAGCAAGCAAAATTCTACAAAGTGGAGCTTTTGAAGATGAACTAATAAAAGTAGATTCTGAAATGATTATGAAAGACTATAATTTTACAGCAGACGAGGTTGAAGAATTTGTGTCCTACCAAGGGAGTGGAGCAACAAGTGAAGAGATAGTTATATTAAAGGTAAAAGATAAAAGCAACCTAAATAGTATAAAAGATAAAATAAATGCAAGAATAGAAGAAAGAAAAGAAGCTTTCCAAAGTTATTTACCAAAAGAAGTAGGAAAAATAGATAATAACATTTTAAGAGTAGAAGGCAATTATGTGATTTTTTGTGTATCTAACGACAGTAGCAAAGTAAATCAAATAATAAATGATTATGTTAAATAATCTTAAATGTTAAAATTGCAATTCAAACTAGTGAATTACTTAGCAAAGAAATAACAATGAAAAAGAGATAGAACGAAAGGATTTAAAGATGGCACATCTAGCTCAAGAAGTACTAATAGAATATATAAAAGAAAACCAAGAAAAATTATATAGAATAGCGTACACATATACTAAAAATCAGGAAACTGCGTTAGATGTGGTTCAAGAGGCTATAACCAAATCGCTAGAAAATATAAATAAACTAAGAAATGAAGAATATGTAAAAACATGGTTTTATAGAATACTAATAAACGAAGCAATAAAAGCAACAAAAAGTGATAAATATTTTATAGAATATGAGTCAGCCACAAACGAACTATTCAGTGCTAGTCATGAAAACGACCTTGTAGAGAATATAGATATATATACGATTATACAAAAGCTAAATCAAAAACTGAAAACAGTTATAATTCTTAGATTTTTTGAAAATTTAAAAATAGAAGAAATTGCCTATATAACGAAAACAAATGCAAACACAGTAAAATCTAGATTATACAAAGGAATGGAAGAAATTAAAAAAGAGATTGGAAGGAGAAGTGTATGAGTATATTAAAAAAGGCTAAACAAACATATAATTTAATTGAAATTCCACAAGAATTAGGTTATGTTGTAAATAGAGCCGTACATGAAAACAAGGTACATAAAAGAGAGAGTATGCGAACTTGGTTAAAAGGTGCTACAGCAACACTTGCTACAACTTTTGCTTTATTTGTTATATTACTTAACACAAATGAAAGCTTTGCTAAAGCAATGGAAGATGTACCAATAATCGGAAGCATAGCAGAAGTGTTTACAGTAAGAGAATACAAAGAAGAAAGTGAAGTCGAGCTAATTGAGGCAAAGATTCCAGCAATAAGAAATACAGGAAATACAGATTTAGAAAATAGAATAAATTATGAAATATCTTCTAAAATAAACGAAGTGCTAGAAGAAGCAAAACAAAGAGCAGAGGAATACAAAAATGCAGTTCTTGCAACAGGTGGAACAATGGAAGATTTTATTCCTACTCAAATAAATATAGATTATGAAATAACATATCAAGACGAAAAACTAATATCTTTTGTAATTACAAAGAGTGAAAGCTTTGCATCTGCTTATCAAGAACAATATTTTTATAATATAGACATTCAAAACGGAAGAGAACTTAATTTAAAAGATGTGCTAGGAGAGGAATATAAAGAAATAGTAGATACTGAAGTAAATAAGCAAATAAACGAAAGACGAGCAGAAGACGAGGAAAACAATTTATATTTTACAGCAGAAGAAGGTGGCTTCTCCGGAATAGAGAATGAATATCAAGATTTTTTCATTAACGAAGATAAAAAAGTTACGATAGTATTTCAAAAATATGAGATAGCACCTGGAGCTATGGGAATACAAAACTTTGTAATTCCTAATGAGATAATAATTTAGAGTAATAGAAAAACGTACCTTTAGCTAGATAATATAATTTAAAATTTTAAATTATATTATCTAGCTAAGCAAAAAGAAAAAGGAGAAGAAAAATGGTATTTAGCAGTGTAGTATTTTTATATATATTTTTACCAATAATGCTTTTAATATATTTTATAGTACCAAAAAAACTAAAAAACCTAGTAATGATAATAGCTAGCTTTATATTCTTTGCTTGGGGAGAAATAAGATATATTCCAATAATGTTACTCTTAGCAGTTATGGATTTTTGGTGTGGCAATAAAATAAACCAAAATTGGGACAATAAAAAGAAAAAGAGAATATATTTATGGATAGATGTAGGAGTAAATTTGCTAATACTATTCTTCTTTAAATATGCAGACTTTATTATTTCAAGCATAAATGGAATAACCGGACTTGATATACCACTTTTAAACATACCACTTCCAATAGGAGTGTCATTTAATACATTTCAATCGCTATCATATATAATTGATGTGTATAGAGGAACAGTTACTTGTGAGAAAAGCTTTTACAACTATTTAACATATACCACATTATTCCCACAAATTATTGCAGGACCAATAGTTAGGTACGAAACTGTTGACGAAGAACTTGTAGACAAAAAAATAAG
>CALXVA010000068.1 GCA_944391835.1 uncultured Clostridia bacterium
AATTAGTACCAAACTCTAAGCTTTCTAATTTCCAACATCCAAAAAACATTGCTTCCATATTTGTTACTTTTGAAGTATCAAAGTTTAATATATTTATGCTTTGAAAATTTGATGCATTAAACATTCCATACATATTGGTTACATTACTTGTATTAAATGTACTTAAGTCCAAACTTGTCATTTGATTAATTCCAGCAAACATTAATTTCATATTTGTTACATTTATTGTATTAAAATCGGCTCCAAATGTTATACTACTTAAACTTTGACAACTATAAAACATATATGACATATCTGTTGCATTTATTGTATTTAGATTTGTTAAATCTATACTTGTTAATGTGCTACATCCTGCGAACCATGCTTCTACACTTGCTGGCACTATCTCATCTGCAAAAACTACTTCTCTTATAGCTTCTTTGTATGGATTCCATGGAGTATTTGAATTATAATCTTCTTCATTTATACTAAATTCGTCATCTGGTGTTATTTCCCATTCTGCTCCTTCTGCTGGTGTTTTGTTTGAAAGTTTATTGGTCGTACTTGAAAATCCTAGTGTTCCATCTGTATATAATGTCACATATATTACCTCTGTGCACTCTACTGTTTCTTGATTTTCTTCCAATATATTATCAAGTTCATCTAATACACTTTCTAATTGCTCTTGTTCATCTCTTGTCGCCTGCTCTGTTAAGTCTTTTGCATCTTGTGCTCTGTCAATTAAGCCTCCTTCTCCTAATGCTAAGTTTATTGTTATTGTTGCTAGTATTATTAGTATTACTATTGTTATAACTAGTGCTACTAATGTAATTCCTTTCTCTTCTTTTTTATCTTTTGCAAATCTAATAAAGCTTATTTCATTAGAATATACTCTCTCTTTTTTACAGTATCAACGGTTTTAGCCATTTTTTATTTCCTCCTTTGTCTTTTTCCAACTTTTTCTTACTTATGCTTATTTTTTTTAAGTTCACTTTTACTTTTTTACTTAATTGTATGATTTAATTTTATATTATTTTAATTTGTTTTTCAAGCTTTTTTATATTTGTAATACAGATTTAATATTTCTGTAACACTATTGTAATATTTTATATCATAAAAAGCTGCGTTTTTACAACAACAGCTTTTTTATTATTTTTATATAATATAAAAATTTACCCGTTTATTCCAGTAGCAATATTTTTTAAATCTGATTGCATAGTAGTATATTCTGTATAACACTTATTTAAATACGAACTCATTGATTGTAATGCTGTCTGTGTTCTATGATAAATTGATGAATCATTTGTTATATCATTCCAAGATTCTTTAAATGCATTATAGTCATCACCCTTATAATATTGTCCCATATCCTCAACTATTGTATTAGTTTTATCTGTTTCATCTTTTTCATATTTTAAAAAGTTATCTATTTCTATTTTAGTGTTATTTAATATATCTAAATCTACTTCAATTTTACTCATCATAACCATTCCTTTTATTCCCAAAGTTATTTACAACATTTATTTAAATGCATTTGCTAAATTAGTATTAGTTGTTTCCGTGTCTTCATATCCAGGTGCAACTACATTTTTTAATATATTAATATGATTGTTCATCTCTGCTTCTCTAGAATTCATATCAGTTTTTATTGATTCAAATGAAGATATAGCATTATCAGCTGCACTACAATTCCAGTTGTTATCTAAATTTGTCATAGTTTGAATAAGATTCTGAAACTCATCTCCAATATTTTCATTTACAGTACTTAGTTCATTTGCTTTGTTATAAACAGCTTCTGTATCAATATATATTCCACCTATAATATTTGATACACTTGTGTTTTGTATATTAGTTTCTTCCGGTAAAGTAATTTCATCTTGTTTTGCATTTTCTTCATGCATTTCTTTGTTTGCATTCATTACATCTACAACACTATCTCTATTTCCTTGTGAACCATTATCCATATAACAACCTATTCCTTTCTATTCTTTTAGTCCTTTTTATTTTTATAGAAATCAGATAACTTATTTATAAATTCTTTTCTTTCATCATCTTCATATCCTCTAAAAAATACTTCTTGGATAGCAATATGATTTACAAAAAACAAGCAATCTTGGTTTACAAATCCCTCTGGATATGGTATTACCAGATAATCATAAACAATATTATCTCTAAGATTTTTTTGTTTTATACCAATAATCATTACTTTTTTCTTTCCATTTTTTAATAACACAATACTTCCTACTGGTAATAATTCTTCTATATTATTCATTTTTACCTCCATATATGCTAATTTTAAGCCTAACAAAAAATTTTATGAGTAGCTTATTTATTCATCTATGTAGCATAAGCCTTACTATCAGCTTCTATGTCTGCCTCTCTTACTTCATTATCTTCTTTTCCAAAAATATCACATACAAAATCTGATACACATTCTGCCATATTTTTTCCAAAGAATTTTTCACAAGCCCAATCAGCTACACCTTTTAAAGCAATTCCTCCAATTCCTACTATAATACCTGGAAATGCAAATGGCGCACCAATTATAGCTGTTATTCCAGCACCAGCAAGAGCAAAAATACCTGCCGATGCTGCATTAAAGGTTGCATCTAGTACAATTTCAGTTCCTCCTTCTATTACAGTTTCAGCCACCATTCTACCAGATACCTCTCCAAATTCTTCATAGTTTTCATATCCTTCGACAACAAAATCACATATTGATCCGGTCCATTTTGTAACAGTTTTTAGTGCTCCCTTAGAAGTATCAACAAAGTCAGTAAACGTTGAAGTAAATCCTTCTTTTACATTCTTAAAAAAATCATTTCCTTTTACTAAAACTTTTTTCAAGTCACCGAAAATCCCCATAAATCCATCTTTGTCAAAAACTACGTCAATCGATTTAGCAATAAAATCCATTCCTCCAGCAATTCCCTTTACTACATCTCCAAAATCTCCTGCTACAATTTGTGACATACTTTTGCCCCAATTAATCATAGAACCCACAAGTTCTAGCTGTGTTAAACTTTTAAAAACTGTATCTAAAAATTTAGAATTTCGTGATTCCACAACTGCTAAGCTCTTATCATAATTTAATGGATCAATTTGGCTAAGGAAGTTTTCTAAATCATTTGCTTTTGTTCTTACTGAATCTAAATAATCTATGTTCTTTTTTATTCTCCATACGAAATCTGCAGGCTTACCTACATTATTTAATGTCCAAATAACATTATCATAGCCACTTTGCCTAGCATACCATGATAAATTATCGTTTAAATCATTAGCAGAATTTATTATATTATTTAGTCTCGTAATATACTCATCTATTTTTGCAGTATCTATTTTAATTATATTAGACATTACTCTCTTTCCCTCTTCTATATATTATTACTTTTATCCATATAATAAGCATTTACCACATTGTTTTTTATATTAGAATAACAATTTGCTATAAATTCAAGATTAGATTTGCAATACTCTTCTCCCACACCTTGAATATAGTTACTAATGTCATCTTTTATACTATACAATTCATCGCAAAGAGACTGTAATGTATATAAATATCCATTTAAGGTTGAATCATCAGTCATAATACATTCATTCCTCTCTAAAATTACTTAGATTCTATTTAAAAGAATCTGCTAGTGTAGTATTTACTGTTTCTGTTTCTTCATATCCACTTACAACATTATTTTTTAAGAATTGTACATATTGATCTATTAAATCATAGTAATTTTGATAATATTCTGTTGCAAATGAGTTTACTGCATCTATTGTAGCTGTAGCAGCTTCTCCTTTCCAAATATCACCTAAATTTGTTATTGTTGTTTGTGCCTCTTTTAAATTTGTTTGTAAGTCATCATTTAAACTTGATAATTTATTTGCAATTTCTAATACTTGCGCTGTATCTATTTTAATTAAATCTGCCATTTTAAAATCATCCTTTCTTTTTTATTAACTAACTTTTTAGTATATATCTAAATGAATTTTAATTAGTAAATTCCTTGCTATATCTATGTAATTAATGTTTCAAACCAATTAATTTCCAAGATTGTTAACTTGGTTAATATTATCTTGTCTTCTATCTTCATAATTCTTTGCTTGTGTATTTAAATTATCTCTTCCAGATCTTAATTTTTCTACCATTTGATTTAGCTTTGTAGCTACTCCATTAATTTTTTGCACAAATGCCTCATTGTCTGAAGATTGATAAGCCTCTCCCATTGTGCTTGCTTGTTGTAACAAGCTTTTGTAAATTTCTTCGAATGTGTCAGCATATCCGCTAACTTTTGTTGCTGCATCTCTTAATTGTTGTGGTTCAACTTGAATAGATTTTCCCATAATTTTTACTTCCTTTCTTTTTTAGCGCTTTTATTAATCTAGATTAGCTTAAATAAAAGCGCTTTCTCTTATTTATGTAAATTTATACATATCTATATTATCATAATTTTGGTTCCATTGTCAATATTTGCTTCAAAAACGCGTAAGTTTTTATCATATTCTTTTCCAGTAGAAAAATTACATATAGTAACTTCCCTACCTCTTCTATATTTACCATCTGATAAATCACTTATAGCACCTGACAGTAAAACTGCCACTTCTGAAATTTTACTTTCTAATGGTAAATATGCATCATATGTAAGATTTGCTGATGGAACATACACTTCTACTAATACTTTATTCATATGCTTGCTCCTCCTCTGAATTCAATATTTTAACTATTTTTGCATTTGCTTTATCTATTGATATTGCAAAATTATTGTCTGTTATATCCTTCTTTAATTCCCCTGTATTATTTGATACACTAAAATTATATTGGTTAGCAAATCCTCTTCCTATCCATATTCCATTTTCTGTTTTTATATGTTCTTTATACCATGCTTTTTTAGTAACTATACTTAATCTTTTAACTTCATCAAAAATTATAAAGTTTACATTATAGTTTTTTGAGCCTTTTTCTAGGGCTAAGTCTAATTTTTGTACTCTTATATCATCTTTATTATCTGTTAAAGTTCTAATAGAATTTATAATAAACAATTTTGGTGAAAATTCTTTACATTTTCTACCTTCTTCAATAGAATCTTTGTATTCATTATTTCTTTCTAATATTAATTGATATAATTCATCAATTATTTCTTCTGCACCTTTTCTGCCAGTAACATGTCTTATTCTCGCATCTAAATTTTCAATTTCGTCTAGTTCATCAATTACTGTAAGTTCAAAGTTTTTATATTCTTCGCCTATAAAATTAGCTAAATCTTGTAAAAATTGAATATAGCTTTTATCTTCTGATAGTACTAAATTTATATAGTGTTCACCAACTTTAAAATAATTAATTGCTAATGTATTTTTTTCCATTCCAATTGGTATATTCAAATTATTTGTAATATATGGTTTTAAAATTTCCGGCGTTATTTTCTTAGGTAATACTGCTACTTTACTTGCTTTATAACCACTATATTGTTCTGCTAGTTTTTGGCTTTCCTCTCTAATAAATTTATATGGATTATTATCTTTTACAAGTCTTGCTGTTTGGAATTCGTATATATCTTTATCTATTTTTATTAATCCTCTACCTTCTGCTCTTTGTGGTACAAGTCCATTTGTTTTTCCTAAGATTAGTGAGTAATTTGACTCATCATTAAATTGTAATGCAATGTTTTGAGCAAAATTTTGTGTCATTTTATATTTTATAGCATTCACTCCTGTTGCAGTAATTACAAAATAAATTCCATATTTTGTTCCTTCTCTCGTTAAATAATTTAGAGCATCTTCCTTATCTGGATATATTTCTGCAAATGCTGCATAATTATTTATTGCAACTATTATATTTGGTACACTTTTTCCACTTTCTTCTAAATAAGTTGAATATGTTCCACCAAAATCCGAAAACTTTCTTTTTCTATTTTCTAATTCTTTATTTAGTGTTTTAAATAAATTAGTAACTTTTTCAGCATCATAAGCTAAAATAACATCACCAATATGTGGAGCTTTTTCAAATGCTTTTAATGTTTCAGCTTCAAAATCTAATAAATACAAATTTACCTCTTCTGGTGAATGATTCTTTATTGTTGAATAAATCATTGTAGTTAAAAGCATTGCTTTTCCGCTTCCTTGTGAACCATATATTAGCACATTACCATATTTAGAAATTGGGATTCTTAAATAACTTTGTCTTTGATGTACTGGGTCATCATATTCACCTATCAAAGGTTTAATTTCAAATCGTTCTTCTGGACTAAAGTATTTATCTTCTACTTCTTGTAATAAAATATCTTCTCTAATTGGTGGTAACCAAATTGGTTTTGCATGTATATGTTCTTCTTCTGCAGTCTGGCATAAATAATTTGTAATTGCATCTAATTGTTTTTGTACTTTTCCGGAATAATTTTTGTTTTTGTTTAGTTTTACTTCTTTTAATACTCTAGCATTATTATCTATTATAACTACACTATCATCTTTTTCTTTTATATATTTATCTGTTGGATAATATGGAGCTCCAGCCCACGCAGATTGTCCTAATTCAAATAATTCGTTATACCCTACCTGTAAATAGAATCTTCCTGTTTCTTTAAGCATAGCTGCATCTAGCCTTTTTAGCATATCCATACTATCTGACTTTTCTTGAACTTTTAAGCATATTCTAAATTTAGAGTTACTCCAGATTTGGTTGTCTACTACACCATTTGGCTTTTGTGTTGCTAATATTAAATGTATGCCTAAACTTCTACCTATTCTCGCTGTACTTACCAATTCTTTCATAAATTCTGGTTGTTGTGTCTTTAGTTCCGCAAACTCATCAGATATTATAAATAAATGAGGTAATGGCTCATCAACTTGTTTCTCTCTAAATAGTCTTTGATATTTATATATATCTATATTACTTATTCCTACTTTTTTGCTTGTTTCATCAAATATAGCCTGTCTTCTTTTTAGTTCGCTATTTATAGAAATTAACGCTCTATTTATTGCTGCTCCATCTAGGTTTGTTATTATACCTGCTACATGTGGCAAATGCTCAAAGGCTTTTGCCATTCCTCCACCTTTATAATCTATTAAAATAAAGGCTACTTCATTTGGATGGTAATTTACCGCAAGTGATAATATGTATGTAATTATAAATTCAGATTTACCACTTCCTGTCATACCTGCAACCAATCCATGTGGTCCATGGAA
The DNA here is from genome assembly GCA_944391835.1 of uncultured Clostridia bacterium. Taxonomy (GTDB): domain Bacteria; phylum Bacillota; class Clostridia; order TANB77; family CAG-508; genus CALXVA01. Next base: position 7,153 of record CALXVA010000068.1, read on the forward strand.
CTTTTCATGTAAGTCTAGTTTAAATAATTCTCCATATGTATCTATTCCTATTGGTGTAGCTAAACTTTTGGTTGGATCATTTTCGGCCCATCTATTCAATACATTCAAATGCTCTATTTTTCCTACTTGAAACATTTGTAAAAAATTTATCATTGTAGGTAGCTTATATCCACTTTCCAATGTGTTTAGTGGAATATTGGCAAGTTTTACACTTAATTTATTTGGATCTGCAGTTAAATAAATGTCTGGTTTAAAGGCTGTAAAACTTCCGGATATATCATTTTTATCATATATTTTTGCTTGATTATCACGTATTTCTACTACCGCAGAACATTCTTTAGGTAAATCTTGCAATTCTTCAAAAAAGTTAATAACACTTATGTTTAAATTTTTCTTTTTACTATAAATTTGATTAATCATTTCTGATTTCAAAGCCAAATCTTTATCTAATGCAAACACAATATAGTATGGTAAAATTTCTTCTTTTTGTGACTCATTAGTATCAGCTCTATTTATTATTTCATCATCTAAATAATATGATATTTCTTTTACTTCTTCTAAGTTTGTCGCTACAAATCTAAATTTTTTATCATCACTAAAAGTATGTGGTAACCATTTAACAAATTTAAATTCGTCTTCTTCTTTTTCATTGTATAAGAATATCATCTTTACTTCATCATAACTGTATAAAGCAGCTATTTGGAATATTAGACCTTTTGCCAATTCTATTACTTGTTTTCTATCACCAATTACCCCTGAAATATATTCATTAAATATAGATATTGTAATTGGTACATTCTCTAAAATTTTTGGAGATTCACATAAGTCATACATTTTTTGTAATAAATTATCATCTTTTAATGAGAATCTTTTTTCATTATATTTTATTTCTGCATCTAATGGTAGATTTCCTATTCCTAATCTAAATTTTAAGAAGTCATTTTGCCATAATCCTCTTTCCCATAGTGTTCTTCTAACTTTTAAAATTCTATCTTCACATTCATCTATTGTAGCAAAATTTTCTTTTAATATTTGTTCTTGCTT
>CALXVA010000069.1 GCA_944391835.1 uncultured Clostridia bacterium
GTATGAGTTACGTAAATTTCTCATCTCACCTAATTCTACTAATTTGTGTCTATAAAATGCTATTATTTTAAAGTATTTATTTTCATTAGTACAAACTTTTTCTAAATCGCTTCTTATAAATAATATTTCTTTTTGCTTTACATATTCGTCATAATCTTTATCTTTAAGTACTTCAACTTTTTTATATTTATCCCAGAATTTTTTGTATTCTTCTCTTTGTGCTGGTTTTTCCCAATATATTTTTGTGCTTAATAACTTAACATTGTACTCTTCTATTATTCTTATTAAAAGTGAATATGCTTTTTCTTGTTTACGCAATACTTTTGTATCGACTATTAGGCTTCTTGTATCTTTTAAAAGTTTTATATAGCATTGTTCTGCTACTACAAGTGGAAGGCTATGCGTAAATAGCTTTCTACTTAATCCTAAAAGAATTAAGTTTTTTTCTATTACATCATTTTGGTCTAATTTTCCTACTGAAAATCTGTCAAAATTATCAAATTCATCTAAAATATCTTTATATGTTTCGTTTTGTTCAACTTCGAATTTTATAGGTAGAATATTAGATATATACTCTTCTAATACTTTAAAAATTTTATTATATACATCTTGTTTTTCTGCATCTGTAATATTGTCAGCCAATTTTATTGAATAATGTTTAAGTAATCCTTTATACAAAGATTCTGTTTCTGTACAATAAAATCTTTTATATCTCTCTACTAATTTTTCTTTTTCTGTTAATACATTTTGATAATCTAGTCCAATTAAATATAGTTGTTTTCTATATTTATATTCTGTATAATTACTTTCTTTTAAATGTGTTACAACATAATATTGTGACAAAGCTTCTTTTTCAAATTCTGTTGCAACATCATTTCTTACTTTTTTATATATTGAATCCATTATGTATTTATCTATTGCCTCTAAATATAAGGCATAAGTATCGTCTAATTTTTTAGATAATGCTTCCTTTTTTTCTTGATCTTTTGCTATTTGCAAATTATCATATGCCTTTAGTATGTTATTTCTTTTTATTGATATTAGCATACCATTTATTCCAATTTTCGTTGGTATAAATAATTTGTTTATTGTATTTGTAATTTTAGAGAAAAATGTCTTTTCTGAATCATAAATTCTTAAACTTCTTTCTTCCATTTTATCCTTCCTTTCTCTTCATTAGTGTTTCTTAGATTGTAATTTTGTTTTTCAAAAAACTATTTTTTCTTTTATACCAATATTTTCTTTTACTTCATATGTAACTTCTACTTCTATGTAATCTGTTTCTGTTCTTACTTTTACTTGTTTATCTAAAATTTCTTTACCATCTATTTTTTCTTGTAGGCTTTCTTTAGCCCTATCTATTCCAATTTGTTTAGCCTCTTCAAAGCTATGTATAAGTGGCTTTTCTTCATATTCTTTATATGTATATTTTACAAGTTCAAATGGTAAATAAAAGTTTGAAAATAGTTTTAATTTTTTATCCTCCTCTATTGTATCATATTTTTGAAATTTTGGAAGACTTTTCGGCAAATTTATTTGAAAATTATTTATCTTTACGGAATAGCTATATTCAATCTGCCCTGTTTCTACTTTTTCCGTTTCTTTCAAATAAACTTTTTCGGTGGTTGTATACCAAACTTTTGCCTGAACTTCTGCCTGTGCGTGGACATATTGCTTTCCAGTATATTTTCCTTCCATCCATCCCGCAACTACAATATCTCCATTTGTTACAATATCCCCTTCCTTTACTAGGGGAGTACCGTTTTGAGCACTTACTTTTAAAATCATTGCATTTTTATCTGCTACTATATTGCAATATTCATCATCATTTATAATCTCTGGTTTTTCATCTGCTTTCACTAGTTTAATTATCGCATTTGTACCATCTATTTCTATGCCAACCCATGAAATATCATCTCTTTCTAATCTAATTTTATTTATAACAGCTTTGGTATCTACTGCGCCTTTACGTTTTCCAATATCCAAGCCTTCACTTTTTGCAAGTTCTAAAATTTCTTCTTTTGGAATATCTATATCTCCCTCAATTTCTATATTCCAAATAAAATTTGATAAAAGAATTATAGTTAAAATTATTAATAGTAAGAAGATGAAAAAAAACTTTCTTTTTTTATATTTTTTTACAACAAATGGTAAACCCTTTTTGCTTTGAATTTTTATTTTGCATTTTGTTTTTTTGCAGATTTGTTTTAGCTTTTTAAAATCTTTTATATAAATACTTGCAAATACTTTTATAGAATTTTCCTTTTTTATATTCCATAAGTTAATCTGCCTAGTATTACAAATATTAATAAATTGCTCTATATAGTAACCTTCAATTACAATATCTACATATCCTGTTACATATTCTAAAAGCTTATTTGATTTCAAGGCTTTTCCTCCTCACACTTTGTGTAATGTGCTTGCTTTATATTTATTCATTTTAAAGCTTTACTCTTTAAGCATCATCTTCATCTGAAATTTCTTCAAAGTCGATTCCTTCTATCTTTCCAGTTACCAATAAGTCATCTGATGTCATTTCCTCTAAATTTAAATTAAAACCATTTATATTTATTATCCCAATATGGGTATTTACTCTAACAAAATAGTCCTGATATTCTAATATACCTTTATAATTTTCTATAAGCAACCTTTCAAAGCCAGTTATTGTAAGTTTAGGCTCATTTGTACTAAGTTCAACCGGAATTTCAAAAATTTCATCAAATTTTCTTGACTTTTTTCTCATATAATCACTTATCCTCTCTTTTTTGCAATTGGGGACGGGCTTATTTTGCAAATTTTTTATTTTAAAATTTGGTTTTTATGCTACTGCCTCTAGCTTTAGCAGGTTTTACTTTTTATCTATTTTTCAAACTCATCTAATGACTTAAACTCGTATCCCATATTTTTTATTTCTTTTATGCAATAGTCCAAAATATTGCTATTATCCTTTGAGGTGCTATGCAAAAGCATTACTTCTCCATTATGAACATTATCTAGTATTTTCTGTTTTCCATATTCTTCTCTACCTTGTTTGTTTTCATCCCAGTCATCATATGCAAATGACCACATTACTGTTGTGTACCCCAATGTATTTGTATAAGCTATACTTTTTTCACTATATTCTCCCTTTGGGGGTCTTATATATTTCATCTCATAACCAAATTTATCATATAACGCAGTATGAAGTTCCATAACATCTTCTTTAATTTCTTCCTCTGTTGACTCCGGCATACATATATGGTCTGCTGTATGATTTCCTATAATATGTTCTTCTTCTATCATTCTTTGTACTAAGTCTGGTCTAGAATTTAAGTAATGGCCTGTTATAAAAAAAGTGGCTTTTACGTCATTTTGCTTTAGTACCTCTAATATTTTTTCTGTATAACCTGCTTCGTAGCCACAATCGAATGTTAAATATACGTATGGTTTTTCACTATTTCCCATACTTATTCCATTATATTCATCAATTATTCTTTTATTCTCTGCCCCCAAGTCTGGTTGTTCGTGATTGTCTGCTCGTTTTATCCCCCACTCTATTTTTTTACTGCTTACAACCCCTGTTGAACTCGTCTGAACAATATCGCCATTTACGTTTATTACAGATACTGTAAAAATTATTACTAAACAACAAATTAAAAAAGTAGTCATTCTATTTATATTTATTTTCATACAATACACCTCTTTAACTAAATTTATTCTTTAGTAGTATAATTATTCCTAGCAAGAATAAAAAAGATAGTTTCAATAAACATCTTAAATCCATCATTTTCATAAAAATTTCGACAAATAAATTTATTTTTCTAGAAATTTTATATTGACAAGCTTAAATTTTTAGATTATATTATTTAAGGAAATTGGAAAAATTTGGTTGTATTTTTCCTTTTTTTGGATTTTTTTCAGATTTTTATTTTATTATATGGAGGATATAAATGTTAAGTTTTGTTTTATGTGATGACAATTACGGCGCCATTGACAAATTATCTAAAATGTTAAATTCTATTATTATTTCTCATAATTTAAAGGCTCAAATAACATACACTACAAATAATCCAGAAGATTTATTACAATACTTAAAAGATAATCCAACAGATGTATTATTATTAGATATTGATTTAAAATCTAGTACTACTGGTTTGCAAATTGCTGAGCAAATTAGAGAAATAGACAAAAATATTTATATTATTTTCGTAACTGGACATTTTGAATTTGGTATGGTTGCTTATAAATATAAAACTTTTGATTTCCTGCAAAAGCCTTTAACAAAGGAAAGATTCGAAGAAACTATTTTACGTCTTTATTCCGATATATTCGGTAGTTCATCAAGATATATAAGGCTTGATAATGACAAAACTGTGATAAAGGAAAATAGTATAAGGTTTATAAAAAAGGAAGGTATGAAGGTAATATTTCACACAGATACAAGGGATTATGAAACATATAGCTCATTTAATAAGTTGTCTGGTATGTTACCTTATAATTTTGTCAGATGCCATAAATCTTATATAGTAAATGTTTCTAAAATAACCGATATAGATTTATCTGAGAATGAGATTTCTTTTAGTAAGAATGATAAATGCTATATTGGTCCTAAGTATAAAAATGATTTTATGGAGGTTTTAAAAGATGAATACTTTACAGACAATATGGTCAGTGTTGACTGTGCCAAATGAGATTTTAGTGAAAATACTTGCTATACCATTAACATATCTAGATGCATATATTGGTATGTTATTCTTTACATCTATTTTAAATATTGATGTAACAAAAAAGCAAAAGATAGTTTATGTTTTACTCTATGCCACAATAGGTAATATTCTAACTTTTATAATTCCAACTTCTTATACTGTATTTATTAATATTTTAGTATGGCCTATTATTATATTCTTTGTAATGAAAACTACAGTTATCAAATCGCTATTAGCAGAAATAATAACACTGTTAATTACGTCAACATTAGAATTTTTATTTGCTAATATTTTTCTAAATTTGTTTGGTATTACTTCTGCTATGATAATGGTAGTGCCAAGTTATAGACTAATAGTAGTTCTAAGCATATATCTGATAATGTTTCTACTTACAAAATTAATTAATACATTTAAAGTTAATGTGCAAATTTTCGATAACATGAGTATTAAAACAAAAGTTTTGTTAATTATAAATGCATTATTAATTGTATTAGTTCTTGCAATGCAATTTTATTTACTTAGATTTTATAGTGCTTCTATGCCAACTATTATTACCTTAATTAGTATCGTAGGTTTAATTGCATATTTTGGTGTAAGCCTTTACAGTATGATTAATGTTTCTAAACTTGAAAATACTAAAATAGATTTAGAAAATGCAAATAATACGATTCACTCATTAACAATTTTGCATGACCAAGTTAGATCTTTTAAACATGATTTTGATAATATGGTAAATAGTATTGGTGGTTATGTAGTAAATGAAGATATTGAAGGACTTAAGAAATATTACAATCAATTGTTAGAAGAGTGTAATAAAACTAATAATTTATATGCTTTATCTCCTGCTGTTATAAATCATCCAGCAATTTACCATTTGCTTGCAACTAAGTACTATGAGGCTGATCATAAAAATATTCAAATTAACTTAGATGTATTTTTAGATTTAAATGAAATTGAGGAACGTATGAAAATTTATGATTTTACCAGAATACTTGGCATTTTATTAGATAATGCTATTGATGCAGCAGTAGAATGCGAAAAGAAAATTATTAATGTTACATTTAGAAAAGAAATGAGTAATGATATGATAGCAGTAATTATTCAAAACACTTATAACAATAAAGACGTAGATACAGAAACAATTTATCAAAAAGGTGTAAGTAGTAAAGCTAACCATAGTGGACTTGGATTATGGAAAATTAGGCAAATATTGATGCGTAATAATAACTTAAATTTATTTACTACTAAGAATGACGAATTCTTTACACAACAATTCGAAATATTTAAATAAACTTATGGGCGCTAAAAATAGTCTCTATATAGAGGCTATTTTTAGTTTGTCGATTTTATATTTTATTATAAGGAAAATAGTTGTTATCCTATTTGTTAGATTTTTTGTTTTAATTAATCTTTTTTTACTAAAGATGCAGGCATTTTTGGTTGATGAAACATGCCCATCAAGAAACATGCGGTATTGGTTGATTTTGCATATTTTTCTGCCATTTTAGCTAAAGTTTTTAACATATAGATTCCTCCCCTGTTTTTTAATTTATATAATAAAACATTGCCGGCTAATGCTTTTATTATCCAATTTAGTTTTCTGTTTGTTCTTTATAAACTTCGTGTCCATATTTGTTATTCGTTATTTTATAGGCAATTCTAGATATGAATAAAGATTGTATAATAGTTCCAACAATTAGTATATTTGATAGCATACTGTCTTTTATAAATACTGCTACTATTAAAGTTATACTAAGTATTATATATGATAATATTTTCTTAATTTTTCTTTCCTTTTTGCTTATGATAGGTACATTTTCTGTATCTGCTGGTGCGTACATGCTTATCATTAACATTCCAAATACCAAGCTTAAACCTATTAAAATATATCTTAGTAAATTATCTACTACTAGAAATTTACTAATTATTATTGTTCCATAGTAAAATACCACACTACCTATAATGCATCCTATATGTGTATGCAAGTGGAATCCACCCGATACGGTTCTGTATGGCATAATTGCTATATAGGCAAATACCATATACCATCCAAAGCCCAGTAAGAAACTAACTCCGAATAATAATATCATTTTAGGAATTTCACCTATAATTAATTTTAATCCATATTCTATTACCTCTTCTTTTTCTTCTGTAATGTCTGGCATTTCTTTTTTCATTTTCTTAAGTATTATGTCACAAATTTTTTCAATCAATTTGCTCACCTCATTTGTTCTGAGATAATAATAATACTTTTTGCGACATATTTTTTGTTTTATTTACAAATAATTGCTAGTATTTTACGAAAAGCATTTTTTTAATTTTCGAATAATATTTTTGCCTTTTCATAAAATTTACATAAACTCAAAATAATAGTATGTATTTTTTATTGCTGTTTACGTTCCCACAATCTTAGAAACTCTTGCACTAATAAAAAATACATACTATTACTATAATTCCATCCCCTCTAAAATTTTCCAACTGCCTATTGGTTCTGGAATTGATTTAAAAATCATCTCCTCCTTAGTTATTGGATGCAATATTTTTAATTTATATGCCCAAAGAGCAATTTGTTTTCCATGACCTCTTCCACCATATTTTTGGTCTCCATATATGCTATGGTTCCTACTAGAAAGTTGTACTCTTATTTGATGATGTCTGCCTGTATGTAAGTCTATTTTTAGTAAGGACAAATCTATTTCCTCATTGTATTTTAAAACTTCATAATCCAAAGATGCAAACTTAGAATTTTTAGTACCTTCTTTTTCTACTTTACTCATATTGTTTTTTTCGTTTTTTAACAAGTAATCCTCTAATACTCCCTTTTCTTGTTCCATTTTTCCATTTACAATTACTAAATACTTTTTTTTAAATATCTTTTCTCGTACTTGTTCACTTAGTCTTGCTGCAGCTTTTGAAGTTTTGGCAAATACCATTACTCCACCCACAGGCCTATCCAATCTATGTACCAAGCCCAAGTACACATTACCTGGCTTATTGTATCTTTCCTTTAAATATTCTTTTATAATGGTAAGCATATCTATATCTCCAGTTTTATCTCCTTGTGATGGTATGTTAACTGGCTTTTCAACCACAATTATATGATTATCTTCAAATATTACTTTTAAATTTTGCATTATTCTTTATATGATTATTAAATGCCTTTTTATTTAATAATCACTATCTCCCTTCATATATAAAATTGTTTTTTATTGCACAATATTATATTTTATTTTAATTAATTTTTCAACCTTTCATTCATTAATAAAATCTGAAACAAATCGTTAATATCTTTCTATATAATGGCATAAAAGTCTTTCAAACTTGACATATTTTATTAAAAATGGCATAATATCCTTGGAAAGGGGGAATAATAATGGAATCAAACGAACAAGAAGT
>CALXVA010000070.1 GCA_944391835.1 uncultured Clostridia bacterium
TGTCCCCTGTTCAATACAGAGAACATTCCAAGTTAGTAGCCTAATTTATACTGTCCAACTTTTTGGGTTCAGTACATTTGCTATCCTTTTTTATTGTATTCCATATTTCTTTTTGAATTTATCTGCTCTACCACCAGTTGTTTCTCTTTTTAAGTTACCTGTCCAGAATGGATGGCATTTTGAGCAAACATCAACTTTTATATCTGGTTTTGTTGAATGTGTTTTCATAACATTACCACAAGCACATGTAATTGTAGCTTCTGTATAATTTGGATGTATTCCTTCTTTCATTTTGTATTCACCTCTTCTTTATTATTTTAAAAAACGCTATTTTATATAATAACATATATTTATGTTTTTTTCAAGCCCTATTTTTTTGTTTTTATAAACCATTTTCTATTTGCTTTTCTTGTATGTATTCTGCTGAACTTTGTAGTTCTTGGTCTAATGATGCTTTATGAACTAACTTATTTACTACATTAAATAAACAAGCAATAATTAAAAAAGCAAATAGTACTTTTTTCCATATTTTAGCTATCATATTTTTCTCCTCACATATATGCTTTTATAAAATGCACACACATATTCTGTATTTTACAAATATAATTATACTTATTTTTTCTAAAATTGTCAATACATTTATTTACGCAAGTTTAATTGACATAATTCTTTTTATTATTCATACTAAATGCCTGCCTCGATTTCTCGAAGCAGGCATCTATCAAGCCTTATTGTAGAAGACAACAAGGTTCTGGGGTACCCGACTGCAATCTTTGATTGCTATGTCGGGTCAGGTTCTTATTTTTGCTCGTCGTAAAGCTTTTTCATAATGGGATAGCTATTAAGGTTGAGCTGACCAGTAATAGGATTGCCAAAATACACTTTCGGCTCCAACGCCATACAAGCCTTAATCAGCCTCTTGCAAGCTTCCCGTCCACAGAGTTTTACGTTGCCGTTCTCATCGAAAACGGCTTCAAATGCTTCCTTAAATCTTAAGTTTGCCATAATACGTAACCTCCTTTATTGGTTATGCACTTATCTTATCACAATTACACTTTTTTTTCAATAGTTTTTGCAAAAAGGGTTATAAGGTAATGGTTTTGTAGAAATTTAGGTTCTAAAACTAGGCAATATGTATATTTAGAGAATTTTTTTAGTGACGCGTAAGCGACCAAACGAGCTTCTTGAAGCGAGTGCGATTTGGAGCACCTTTCCTGCGATAAAAAGAAAAATTTATTTTTCTTTTTATCATTAGCAGGTGCGACACCAAGGAACAAAAAAATTTGATAAATATACATATTGCCTATGGTTTGTTTCATATTCCATTATACAGTAACGGAGACTAAAATAAAAAATATATTATTGTACTATAAATGCTAAAATAATTTTTTTACAATTTAGGCCCGTCCCCTTTTGCAAATTTATTACATATGCAACCTTCTATCTAATTCTTCTACAATATTTCTTCCACACAATATTAGCGACATTACAAATGTAAAAAGTGTTATTGAGCTTGAAATTATTGTAAGTACAGGCATTGTTATTACGTTGTCAAACGCAAAGTAAATTACAAGTGGTATCATACTAAATGCAAATATTATTAGTTGGTAAATTGCATATTTGTAATACCTATTTACACTGCAAATTGTAAGCACTAGCATCGTTACATTTGCTATTATTATAATTATTGGAATAGCTATGTTTATTGCCCAACCTTTGTAGTCAAAAATCAAGTCTATAACAATGGTTAATATGGAAATTATTATAAACTGCAAGGTAACGCTCGAGCCTATATTTACATTTCTATGTATAGAATACATAGCTGTAATCCACGCATAAATTATACCTGCAATTACTATTAAGCACCATAAATACCTTGTAGAGGTGCAAAGGTTTACTATAACACACACTGTTATTGTTATTACTGAAAGTATAATCATTATTATGCTAGTTAAACTTGCTTTTTTTACATTTCTTACTTTAGGATATAAAGTCATGTACACCATTCCCTTCTACAGATATTTCTATGCCCTCTTCTTTTAGTTTTTTACAAAACTCTTGCTCTATTTCTGTGCTCTCTAAGGTTGATGTAAATGTAAATACTAGGTTGTTTTCAAAAGAACAACTTGAGCATTTTATTTTTTCTACCGATTCGGGTGCTATTAGCATTAAAAATTTATCTATATATTTTTGATACTTTCCTATAATACCTATTCTACCTATATTAGAAAATGTTGTTGTTGTGTATTTTCGTATTTCTATATAACTTAGTTTTACAATTACTAGCTTTAGGAATAGTGGTATTGATTTTATAAATGCATTATTTCCTAGTTTTACATTTGCAGACATTGTTTTGCTTATTTCTTCTTTGGTTAGCATTGTTTCAAAGTTTTGCTTTACAAATTTTAGTATTGCCTCAAAAGTTTGTAGCATTTTTGTGTTCATATCTGCTTGAACCGTTATATAACTAAAGAAGTTGCTTACTGTTTCTGATTTAAAATATTTTCGTAAATCTACTGGTATACATACTTTAATTGGCTTTTGTTCATTATATTTTTGATAATTTGTATTGTATATTGCATAAATAATCACAGCAGTTAAGTATTGGGTTACGGTTACCCCTTTTTCTTTTGCCTTTGCTTTTAAGTCTTCTATATTTATATTTACGTGGATAACACCTATCGCAGCAAATGGCAATTTTCTACCTTTTAAGATGTATGCTCTCTTGCCACCTTTTCCTTTTTTGGACTTTTTATCGTAATTTTTTAAATAATCATCCTCTGTGTTGTTTGATAGTTTTCTATCTAATCTTAGTTTTGTGTTAAAGTCCTCTGGATGTGCTAATTCTAAATATGTATACACTATTTCCTTTAAAAATACTACCCCACTATTTCCATCAGTAAGAGAGTGAAATATGTCCACATTTATTTTATTTTCGTAATATGTAATTTTAAACAAGTAGTCGTTATTAGTAATTGGGTCTATATATTTGCAAGGATAATTTTTCTCCTTTTCTATTATAATTTCTTTGTTGTTTTCTTCAAAGTAATACCAGAAAGCTCCTCTTTTTAGTTTTACCTTAAATGATGGAAGTTTTTCTAAGGTAAGTTCAGCAGCTTTTTTAAGTGTTTTGGGATTTATTTTTTCTTTTAGCACAGCAGATAATCTAAACACACTACTATACTTTTTGCTTGACGCAATCGGAAATATTTTTGCTGAATTATCCAATCTTCTCCAATTTTTTGATTTTTGCACTAATTTTTAGCTCCTTTCTTAGGCTAATGGCTATGTTCTGAAAAATCTGTTACAATCCACAGTTTCTTTTAGTTGTAGTAATGCATTTTTTGGGTACTTAAGGTGTGGAACGACAAATTTTATTATTTTCCCTGATTTTCAATAATATCCACTACCTTTTTATAGCCATCTTTGGCATGTATATTTTTCTTTTTATGCTTCATTAAAACAAAATTATGTACTGCTCCTTCGTACTCTAGCCACATTATTTTTTCTTTATTCTTTAAAGCGAACTCTTTTGCATCTGGATTTAGCATATCTCGTGTTCCAGATAGAAAGTATATGTTTGCTAGCTTATCTGTTGGGCCAAGTACAGGGTTTACAAGGTAGCTTTTCATTCCATTTTTGCCTGCATATCTTTTACCAGATATTTTTAGCAACGGTTTTTTTAGTACCGGATCATCTATTGTGTCTATCAACGGATTTTCCATTCTTACATCCAGCCATGGTGATATTAAAATTGTTTTATCTGGTAATCTATTCTTTAGCTCTCCATTTTGTTCGTATAGTGCAAGCGACATTCCTCCACCAGCTGAATCCCCCATTAAGATTAACTCTTTATCTCCTATTTTTTCTATAATTTTTTCATATAAAGGTTGCATAAAATTAAATGCCTCTATATATGTGTTTTCTGGTGTTAATGGATAATCCGGTACTATTATTGTAGCCTTGGTATCATTTATTATATCTTTAAAAAAGTGCCAATGGTATTTTTCTAATTCTCCTACATACGAGCCACCATGAATGTATAATATTACTTTTTGATTTTCTGGTATTGCCTCTGGTTCGTATAAGTCGTCATGATTTAATGGCTTTATAATAAAAATGTCTCTTCCCATAAATTTTTCTTGCGAAAAGTCGTAATATCTAAATACGTCTTTTGGAAGTTTTGATGTTGCTACTCTTAATTCATAATATATTCTAATAAGTAAGATTATTAACAATACTAAAATTATTATTATCATTTTGCTTCCTCTCTTTTGATTATTTTATTGTCAATTTTATGATAGCATACATTAGGAAGTATTTCAATTACAGATTAGAAAAAGTGATATGATTTTTATTTTAATATTTCTGTAACACTGTTGTAACATGTTTAAAAAGATGATACTTCTTTTAGTACCATCTTTTTCTTTAATAGTCCTTTTATATCTTTTCTACGTATATCTTATCATTTACTGCTACTACAGTATATTTATTTAAATTTGGTATTTCCTTTATTTCTTCAAATTTTGCATACTCTTCTATTTGCTTTTTTGCTTCATCTTGTTTTTCTTGCAATAAATTTGATTCTTCTTTCTTTAAATACTTAAATTCTATCATTACTGCTTTATAATCTTTACTTTTATCCTTTGGTATTAGCAATATGTCTGGATACTTTCTTTGTACTTCCATCTCGGATTTTAGTCTAAATACTTTCAAGTTTATTGCTATGCAATAGAATATTAGTTTTATATACTTCTCATCAAATTTAACATAGTCTCTATTAGATAAGTTTTCTAAATATTTGTGTGCTAGTTCAACAAGCTTATCTATTTTTCCCTCTAAAGCAATTTCTCTCAATATTTCTGTATAATCACTATCCGATATTTGTAAATCCGCATTTTGGCTTAATATCTTCATAAAGTACTCCGAATATATCTCTTTCATTACTCTATTAGGAATTTTTAATTCTGGCATCTCAAACTCTTCTCCTGCTATTGTTAGGTATCCTAAGTAAAATAACATTGATACTAAGTCTTTCTCTGTAAATTCTATTGCTGGATTGAATTTTGCAGTTATCTCCCCTACTATTCCTTCTCCGGATATTGTTTTTTCTATTATTTTTTCTCTTTCATTTCCTTTACATAGGTCTAGCATTCTTCCTAATTTACTGTAGTCACTCGCTATATTTACGTCTATTAGTTGATTAGGTACTTTCTTTTGTTCTAAATATCTATTTAAGAAATACAAGCACATATTTGAGTTATATATCTTATCTTTTCCTTCAAGTGAAAATTTATATCCATCATAATTTTCTTTCATTATTGGTAATATTTCTTCTTGCTCTTTTTTTGATATTCCTATATCTTCTATCATTTTTACTAATTCTTCTTTTGTAAATCCTATCATTTCATTAAATTTTGCATTTTGCGTTATATCTAACCCTATGTTAAAGCCTGATGTCAAGCTATCTAGTGTTATTGGCGCTACTCCTGTTATAAATATTCTATCTATAACACTTTCTGTACCTTCTTTTAGTATTTCATACCACTTTCTTATTTTTCCGTTTTTTGATACTAAGTTTTTAAATTGATTCGTATTAAATCCTAATAACTCGTTCGCAAAGTGGTCATATTCATCTATTATTACATATATCTTTTCATTTGGTTTTTGTAGTCCGAATGCTTTTATTAAATTATCTAAAATTCCTTCTGCTTCATCCTGCATATTTACAAAAAAGTCCATACCATATTTTTCTACAAATGTTTTAATTGATGATGCTATTTTCCCTTTGAAGCCTTTCATTGTTTTATCTTCATTTGATGTATCTATTCCTGAAAAATTGAATTTTAATATGTGATATTTATTTTTTAAGTTTGTTGGATTTTTTCCTATGTATGCATTTCCAAATAGCTTTTCAAACTTATCAATCTTTTTTAAGTCATAATAGTTCTCTAAAGTACTTGTAAATAATGTCTTTCCGAATTTTCTTGGTCGTAAAAAGATTATTCTTTTTTCTGGTAAATTTTCTAATTTTTCTATATACTTTGTTTTGTCTATATAATAGTATCCATCTTCTACTAGTTCTTCGTAATTGCTTATTCCATATGGTAATTTTTTCATAAACATCACATTCCCTTCAATTGATTTTAACTACTTTTCTATTATACCATATGTTTTTATTTTTTTATATTTATTTTATATGTTTTTTACAAAAATTTTGGATACACACTTAAATCCTTGTTTATAAAATAAATAAAATAGGCATGGCATATTTGTTATACCATGTCTATTTTTATCAAATTTTACTTGATATACAAAACTGCACGAGATGAAAACCTACTGTTGGAATTGCACGGAGTATCGTAGTCTCCGGCTATGAGCTGGAATGTTGGAACCAGAATCATGGTAATTACCGCCCACGAGCGATACGTGAGTTGTCGCTGAACGCAGACTGTGTAAACTCATAATAATTTCCAGCTAGGTCGTAGATATTATTTGCTTTCCATGCTGGATTTTTCCCTGATGTTTGTGGCGTGCCTGAATCTGTTGCTGCTGCTCCTGAACTATTACTATAGTTTCCCCAACTACTTGAGTCACTATCTACTTGTTCCTGTGTTTTTGCTCCTGTTTCTACCAACCAGTTCAACACTCTATCCCACTGGTTTCCATATATTATTTCACTTTTTACCTTATCATTATTTACTATATTATTACATGCTTTCTTTAGTCCATACCAATTTTCTGCTGCTGATGAATCTGCTGTTAATACTGTTCCTCCTTGCACTACTGTTGGACTTTCCACACTTCCTGATATTTCATATCGCCCTATATAGAATCCTCCATATTGCTTTATACTTTCATATGTTTCATTATATTCATCTACTAACATCTGAGCCCAAGCATTTAAAACCTGCGCATCTGATGAACTAGAACTAATACCATATTGGGCTAGTTTTGTAGCAAACATATTTTTGATTATTCCTAAATTTGATACTGTTGCGTCTCCTTCCATACCTTCATATGTATATGTTGATGTCAATATGTCTGGTTCTCGCTCTGCATTAGTACCTGGCTTGTATATGTTTGTATCCCCTACTTCTCCTGTTCCGTCAATTCTAAACTTACTATACACATCCGTGGTTACTGTTACTTCAAATCCTTCTTCTGCATTGCTACTTAATTCAGTACCAGGTGCTTCAACATACATCTCTCCTAATTCTTCACTACTTACTGGTATCCACACAAATTGCTGACTGTCATCTGCACTACTTATTACTATTCCATCATTTATATCGTTGGGAGAATCTTCATCTATTCCAAATCCTCCTGGCACATATATTGTTCCTGTTGCATCCGGATTTTCCCCATCACTATCGATTGGTACATTTTCTACTTTTAATGTGTCATCTTGGATTTGTCCTTTTATTTCTTCTATTGGAGTTTTTGGCTCTTCTGGCTCCTCTGGTGTTGTTCCATTTCCTGATATTATAGAATCATACTGGTCTATCAAGCTATTTAATGCCTCTTGCTCATCTTTTGTAGCCTGCTCTGTTAATTCCTTTGCCTGCTGTGCCCTTGCAATTAGTCCATCCTCTCCAAATGCTATGTTTATTGTTACTGTCGCTAAGATTATTAGTATTACTATTGTTATAACTAATGCTACTAAGGTTATTCCTTTTTCTGATGTTCTCTTTATTTTTCTTGTTTTCATTTACTTTTTTCT
>CALXVA010000071.1 GCA_944391835.1 uncultured Clostridia bacterium
TCTTATGTTATTTGTATTTATTTTTCAAAACTTTTTGTATTTTTAACATACTCTTAATATTTTTGTAATGTTTTTGTAATATTTTAATTTTTTTTCAATTTTTTCCTTAATAATTTTTAAAATTTCGACAAAAATATAATATTAGTATAAACAATAAAAAAAATATGGAGGAGCTTTATGAAAAATAAAAAATGGATAATAGGAATTGTTATATTGCTTGCTATACTTGGAGTTATAGTATATTTTATGTTCTTTAGAAACACTAATACTACTCCAGAAAGTAACTACAACCCAAGTAGAATTTCATATAACACAACTCTTGCAGATAATGAAAACAATAATACTTCTTCTAATGAATCAACTAATTCTACTAATTCAAATGAAACAAAAAAAGCAAAAGCAGAAACAAAAATAAGTAGTTTTTCTACTCCCATAGTTGATGATAATAAAAATAGAATAACAAATATAAAAATAACATGTTCACGAATTAGTGACACAATAGTTAAAGCAAATGAAGAATTTTCTTTTTGTAAAGTAGTTGGTCAACCATCTAGCGCAGATGGTTACAAAGAAGCACATGCTTTTGTTGATGGAGAACTTGTAAATGCAATTGGTGGTGGTAACTGTCAAGTAAGTACAACTATATATAATGCGGCAAAGAAAATTGATGGTGTAGAAATTACCGAAAGACATGAGCATGGAAAAGAAGTAGGATATATCGAAATGGGAAAAGATGCCACAGTTGCTTATGATTACTTAGATTTAAAATTTGAAAATAACAATGATTTTGATTTAAAACTAGATGCTTATATAAAAGATGACAAAGTTTGTGTAGACATTTACAAGGTTGCATAAATCAGCAAAAGGGGACGGGCTTAAATTGCAAATTTTCTATAAAATTCAAAATAAGTTGTTATTTTTGCAAAACAGGCCCGTCCCCTTTTGTAAATTTTTTTATCTTGACACTAAGTATATTATGCTTCCTGTGTCGTCTTCTTGTTGTAATAGTATTTCATAATTGCTAAATCCAGTATACTCTAGAATTTGATTTAATGTGTCTTCTACATTCATCCATTTCTTTATTGTTAAAATAAATTGGTCTTGGCTTTGTAATTCTTCATCTGTTCTTAAAAAGTCTAGTTTATCATAGTTCATATTTATTATTAAAGATTTATTATATATTAAAAATTCTGGCATACTTGTCATGTGTGTAAATGCGTTGTCTACTGCGTAGACAAAGTCTAAATCTTTGTACTGTTCTGCTATTTCTACATATTTGCTATATCCTTTGTATAAGTATTTTGGCTCATTTGTAATCATGCCACTTATTGTAACTATTAAAACTGCTACTGTAGTTACACTATATGCAACTTTTTTGTTTCTAAATATTGCCCATACTGCCAATACAAATATTATTGCAAGTTCTGGTAATATTGGCATAATGTATCTCATTGCATATTTTGCTTCTATGTCTGGTGCCATTTTTACTACTACAAAGAAATAAATAAGTGTAGGTATTATTATTACCAAATATGCAAATAAATTTTTTATTTTTTTCTTGTCTTTCTTTGCAATAACAAACCTTACTATTACACCAATTACTCCAAGTGCTAATATTGCATATATCAATATATTGTTTATGCTGTATGCCTCGCATATTCTTTCTATGTAGAATACTATAGTTTGTAGCATTGACCTCTCGTTGCCTATTAAATTAACTCCTCTGTACGAGAAGAATATGTGGTATATTGCAGCTGGGAATAGTATTATTCCTACCAATGCTGATACTATATGTATAACAATATACTTCTTAAGCATTTTGTATTCTTTTTTCTGTATGAATCTTATGAACATTAACACAAATATTCCAAATACTAAAATACAGAAATAATATTGTGTTAAAAATCCAAGTAGTATAGTCCAAAACAACTGCCACTTTTCTTTTTTAGTTATTTCTAAATTGTTCTTTAGAATTTTTAAGTTGATGTATAAATACGCTATTCCAAAGAAAGTAATCATCATATACATTCTTAAGAATATTACAGTTGATGCTGCTCCCATACTTAAGCCATATAATACTAGTGCAATTAGGCCTAGCCATTTTTTATCAAATAAGATAAATATTTTTCTTATTACAAAGAATGTTAGTATGAAGAATATTAGATTTATAGCAAAGATTATATATTTAGAGAATATTCCATACGCAATGCTAGATGCTAAATGGACTAACATATAGAATAGTGGTGGGTGCACATCTCTGGATTGATTATAATATACCGAGAAATAGTTAAGTACATCTCCCTCGCCTATTGTTACATATTCTCTTGCGTCTTCGCTTGTTTTCCATACAGGCTTATCTGCACTATGTATTTCGCCTGCTAATTCTCCAAATTCGTCTTGATGTGATAAATAGTACCCAATATTTTTTATGGTTTCTCCTAAAGAATCTCCTATAACATATTTTTCTATGGTTCTATTTAAAAAGTCTGATTTTCCTGCTGCTTGATAGACATTGTCCCATTTGTAATTTGATGAGCCATACGAAAATATTTCATCTTCGTGAAATCCCTCTTTTTGACCTATCCAATAAAACATAAATATTATTGTGATTATTAGTATTATTATGGTTATAATATTGTAACCTTTTTTACTATTTATTTTTTCTAACATATTTTTCTCCCCTCTTTTTGTTTATCACGTTATTAAGCTACTACTTAAAGCAAATAGAGAATAACACAGATATGTATAAATATCAAGCTTTAATTATTTATTTTTATTGATTTTATGTTCAATTGCGTTATAATTTACTGCCTCAAACTTACATTCTTTGTAATAAAAATCATTTTAAACAATATACTTATAATAAAATAAATTTGCTTTTAATAGGGGGTTATGCTTTTGAATAAAAAAATTATAAAAATAATAAGCTTTACTTTAATTTTTATAACTATATTTACGTTCTCTGTAGTGCTTGCTACAGATGACTCTATATACGTGTGGTCTACGGAAACCGAGCCACTAACTACTGAAACAAGTAGCACTGTAGAAGATACAGAGGATATTTCTAGTAACGAGAATAGCACTGCAACTACTGAAACTAGTGCTGAGGAAAATACTGAAGACGAAGCTAATAGTAATACTTTGAACTTAGAGTCTGGTGGAGCAGTTTTAATTGAGCAAACAACTGGGCAAGTGTTATATGACCATAATATGCACGAGAAGCTTAGACCTGCAAGTGTTACAAAAGTTATGAGTATATTGCTAATAATGGAAGCAGTAGATTCTGGTCAAATTACCTTACAAGATAAAGTTCCTTGTTCTGAAAATGCTGCTGGTATGGGTGGCTCACAAATTTGGTTGGAAGTTGGCGAAGAGCTAACTGTAGACGAAATGCTAAAAGCTATTTGTGTAGTATCAGCTAATGACTGTACTGTTGCAATGGCAGAATATTTATGTGGTAGCGAAGAAGCATTTGTAAGTAAGATGAATGAAAGAGCTAAAGAACTTGGTATGAACGATACTACTTTTAAGAATTGCCACGGTATAGATGAGGACGGTCATTTAACCTCAGCTTATGATATTGCTCTTATGTCGCGAGAACTTTTAAATAATCATCCTACTATACTAAACTACACTACTATATGGATGGATACCTTAAGAGATGGCGAATCTGAATTAGTAAATACAAATAAATTGATTAGAAACTATAAAGGTGCTACTGGACTAAAAACTGGCTCAACCTCAGTTGCATTATACAATTTGTCTGCTAGTGCAACTAGAGATGGTATGTCTTTAATTGCTGTTATATTAAAAGCTCCAACTACCAAGATACGTTTTTCTGAAGCTCAAAAGCTATTAGATTATGGCTTTAATAATTACGAATTTAAGAGCTTAGCTGTTAAAGGCAATGTGCTAAAAGAAGCAGATGTAACTAAGGGTGTTACTTCAAAAGTTAATTTAATTATTGAAAATGACGTAGGAATTTTATTAAAAAAAGGTGAAGACAAGAATGTTAGCCAAACAATAAATTTAGATGAGAATATATCTGCTCCTGTATATGAAGGACAAAAAGTTGGAGAAATTGTGTTTACACTTAATAACCAAGAAGTTGGCAGGACTAACATTATAGCAGAAAAAACTGTAGAGAAGAAAACATTTTTTAGTATATCGGCGTATGTGTATATGAATTGGTTTAATGTGCTTAAGAAATTATGACTATATTAAATGGCTATAGTGACTTTTATTTATTAGTTCTATAGCCATTTTTTGTCTATTCTTCGTCTATATTGTTATTTTCATCTGTCTCATCATATTCATATTCATAATCTACTGGCGGTTGTGTGTTATTAGTTGCAATTTGTGTATGTCCCATTTTACTTCTTCTAGGACGTATTCTACTTGCATTTTGTATTGTTTCTGTTAAATTTTCTATTGTCTCTTTTGCTTCTTTATGTTCCCTGTCCATTCTTTTTGCTTCTTCTTTTTTCTCCTCTTTTTTATTTTGCATTGTTTTATTTAAGTAGCTGTTTACCTTTTCCATTAAATCTGGTACATAGTCCATTAATTTGTCTATTGCAGATGAATGATTTACTGGTAAAAGCTTAACATTATTTGGGCTAACCACTAAAAATGCAACTGGTGATATACTAACTCCTGCTCCAGATCCTCCTCCAAATGGCAACCTATATTGCACTTGTTCCTCTTTTTCTTTTTTAGTGTATTCATCTAAGGTTTCTCCCTTAAATTCACTTCCTCCTGCAGCAAAACCAAATCCTACCTTTGATATTGGTATAATTACCATATTATTACTTGTCTCTATTGGCTCACCTATAATTGTGTTAACATCAACCATATCTTGTATACTATTCATTGCAGTAAGCATAAGACCTTCTATTGGATGTTCACTCATTATTATCTACTCTCCTTTATTTTTATTTACTGATAATATGTACCAATTTTACAATTTTATACATTGTCTTATGCAATATTTTTACTTTCTTTTTTTATTTAGTCTGATACAGATTTTATAATAGAAATAAATTCTTCATTATCATCCACTTCTTCATGTGATTCCATATTTAAATTTTCATTTTCTAAATTTTCAATAATTTGCTGTAATTCTTTGTCTCCTATTCTATTATCATCTTGCTTGTTACCTAATACTTTTGTTGTACCTAAAACAATAATCAAAAGAATGATTACAAAAAGTGTTTTTATTATTTTTTTATTATTCATATTATCCTCCACTATTTTATTGTAATGTTGTTTCATAAAGTGGCTTACTATCATTTTTATAATAAGTTTTTCCTTCCGGTACAACAATTGTAAGTATTGATTGTATTCCTCCACCTTTAATTATTCCATCAAAAAAGTTTAGTGTTGTTCCTCTTTTTCCTACTATTGTTTGACTATTATTTGATGATATAATCTCCGGAGTTGTTGTACTTATATTTTGGTCATCAACACCTAAAGTTATACTACCTGTTCCTCCATTATTTATTGCATAATTAGTAGATTTTACTATTCCTCCAGTTACTATAATGTTTCCACTTCCCGCATTATTTATTGCAGTACTAATTCCATTTCCTACAGTTGCATCTATTATTCCTCCATTCACTATAATGTTACCATTTGAATTATTCCATACGGTTGGATATGAAATTTCTGCCGACTCTATTCCTCTTATTTCTCCACCTAATATTGTTATTGTCCCTGTTCCATAGTTTCCTATAGTATTAAGACTTGTAGATTGCATAATTCCATCTTTTATTACTATATTTCCATCTTTTCCATTATATATAGCTCTTTCTACTGTCCCTGTTATTAAACCTCCATCTATTATTATTTCTCCATCTGCATAATTTCTTACCGTAGGCCATGCATTTTCTTCTGAAGTAGAACCAGCTATTTCGCCTCCTTTAATTTCTATTACTCCATTAGAACTGTTAATAACTGTAGTAGCTTCTGTTGCTTGCATAAATCCATTTGTAATAATAATATTTCCGTTTGAATTATTGTCAATCACATTATCTTTCTTTGATTTTAAATTTCCACCATTCACTAAAACTTTTCCATCTGAATTGTTGTATATTAATGCAGAAGCTGTTGCTTCTAATGTTCCTCCTTCTATCATAATTGTTCCACTAACATCATTCCATATTGCTGGGTATTTTTCACTTTCTATTTTACTTCCTATTATTTTTCCTCCAGATATTGTTACTGTTCCTGTTCCATAATTTGCTACTGCATTATTGGTTCCAGTTGATTCATAAGTTCCCGAACTGATTTTTAAATCGCCATTATTATTTATTCCTGCATATTCATTATTTTGTATAATTATTTTTCCTACATCTAATTCATTATTTGATTTAATCTCTAAATTACCTTTATTTAAAATTGATCCGGTTGTAAGTGTTATGCAATGGTTTTGCAAGTCAATAACTATATCTTTCTCTTCTGGAATTTGTGCAGTAACCTCTTGATCAAAATCTTTGATAATGTTAATTATTGTTTTTTCTCCATTTGGAACAGCATCAATTGCATTTGATAGCGTCGTATACTTTATATTACCTATCTGTGCAACATATTCCATATTAGAATCTGTATCTTCCATTATATTAGAAAAATTATCTAATAAATAATTTAACTGTTCCTTTTCATTTTTAATAGCTTCTTCTGTCATTTTTTGTGCCTGTTTTGTTTTTTCTATTAAACCACTTTCTCCAAAAGCATTGCTAATAGTTACTGATGCCAATATTATTAAAATTACAATTGTTATTACCAATGCAATTAAGGTAATACCATTTTCTCTTGTCTTTTTTAAATTTTTTTCCATTTATTTAATCTCCTTTGTACGTATAGTTTGCTAATATATAAACCAATTTTGAGGCTAAAAATGACAGATTGTGTATCTTTTTACACAATCCATCTTACTCAAATTTTATTATGTTTACTCATATGTTCTATTTTGTATGATAAGGTAATATAAATTAGCGGTAATTGTTATTATATAACATCCAATATTATTTTTCAATACATTTTACGTTTTGTAATATTTTTTTAATATTCTTGTAATATTTTTGTAACAATTGAAAAAGAGCTATACAGTAATATACCGTATAGCTCTAAGGATTTTACTTCTGTTTCTTACGTTTGTTAATACTCAATATTGCCATAGTTGTTCCAGTTACAAATGTAAGAACTATTGCAATATCAAGTAAAATACTATTTTTATCTCCTGTTTTTGGAATTTCATAAGTATCTTCCTCAACTTGTTCAGGAGTGAAATTATTTGGTGCCTTGTCAGGAATTATTTCATTAAATCTTTCAGAAAGCTGCCCTGGATTTTCTATTTTTACCTCTTCTGCCGGTTCATCCTGCTCCTCATCTTCTCCAGGTTCTTTAGGATTCATATCTTTACTAGGTTTTTCCGGTTCCGGCTCTTCTACATCCGGTTCCTCAGGCTCTTTACTCGGTTCTTCCTCATCAGGCTTTGTCTCTTCGCCGGGCTCCTTGCCGGGCTCTTCCGGTTCCTCGGGCTCTTTGCCGGGCTCTTCCGGTTCCTCGGGCTCCTTGCCGGGCTCTTTGCCGGGCTCTTCCGGTTCCTCGGGCTCCTTGCCGGGCTCTTTGCCGGGCTCTTCCGGTTCCTCGGGC
>CALXVA010000072.1 GCA_944391835.1 uncultured Clostridia bacterium
GCTACAAGTTGTTTACTATGTAAATAATTTTGCGAATGTTCTATTCCCATAAATACCTCCTTTACAAATTACTATTTGTTTTCATAGATAATAACATAAAAGCAGACAATTTACAATAAATTATCTGCTCTATCAACTTAACTATTTCTCATTGCTTTGCGAATATATGATACACAACTGCTAATAAATTCTTTTGTTGTCATCTTTTCTCCATAGTATTCATCTAATATATTAAATACATTTTTATCTTGTGCTCTATCAAATGTTCGCTCTATCATTTTATCAATAGTTGAACGAACAGATTTAGCATTTAAGTAATTCTCCTTTTTAGCAACATTTTTCATTAAGATTTCAATTTTATGCAACAGGGCAGGCCTTGCATAAGCAATAATAATTGCCATTTTTAAAAGCCTTCTACCCTTACAGAATGGAAATCTCAAATCACTTAGTAAATCGTCTACAATAGTGTTAACTCTTTCTGGAATAATATTTTGTCTAGCTGATTCTCGTATAACATCAATTAGTTTCTCATAATCAAATGGTTTAGCCATAACCCATTTTACTTTTTCAACATTTGTTAAGCTGGCTCTATATTTCATTTCTCCGGACATAACTATAATGTTTTTCTTTGGTTTATCTTCTTTTTCAGTTAAATCGTTTATAATCTCCAAACCACTTTTTCCTGGCATTTTCAAGTCTAATAGTACAAGATCTGGTTGTGTTTCAAAATATTTTCTTTCAATGTCTTTCCAATTATGTGCAACTCCAGTTACTTTAAGGTCTTTCTCTTTTGTTAATACACCAAACAATGATTCACAAAAATGAACATTGTCATCTGCGATTAACAGTTTAATCAAGATTATACCTCCATTTAATAGACTTTTTACTTCTCAAATTGACAATAGTTTATCATAAAAATATTGAAATTTCAACGAAAATTGTAAAATTTAATCATATACTACAAAAAATTACAAATTTTTACGATTTATTACAATTTTTTCGTATTTTTTCCGTTTTCGTAGCCAGTTGTACTACAATATTCATGGCTCTTAGTATCAATGCGAAAAAGGAGATATACGAATGAATTTTATAGAACAATAGATGAAACATTTGATACACTTTTTCAAATTGATATAAGGGCGGTGAAAATATGTAAAATAGCAAAATTATATAGTAAAAGGAACAGATAAATAATTATCTCCTTTGGAAAATTGGTCTAAGGGCTAATTTTCTAAAAAAGGAGATAGTAAAATGGCCCAATTACATGAAAGGGAGGAAAAGTTTGATAGTTTTTTAAATAAAATCATTATATTATCATCAAAATATTATTATAAAAAGCAAATGAGGATAAATGGTCGAGAAAATACTATAATAGATAATGAGGAATATTCGCAATTTTTACAAAAATTTATAACTGAAAAAGACACTTTTTCAAGTGTCGAGAGAATTGACACTTCTTTACAATTAAAAAAAGCTTTAGAATCGCTGTCTGCTATCGAGCAGGCAGTTATTTTTTTACTTTTTCAAAAGGAATTAACACAAAGAGAAGCAGCAGAAATATTAGAAGTTTATACAAAAACAATTAGCAAAATAAAAATTAGAGCTATTAATAAGTTAAAGAAATATTTAGAGGAGGATTCATAAGATGAGAAATAAAAGTTTATATGAATTAGGAAGATTAGCACAAAAAGGGGATGATATGGCTATATTAGAAATAATTGATAGGAAAAAGAAAATGCTGAAAAGATACAGTTTTGGAGATGAAGATAGATATCAATTTATTATTTTAAAACTAATTGAAGGAATAAAAAATTATAAATTTTAAAATTTTTTTGAAAATAGGGGAGAATTTTAAAAAGATAAGCAATGTATATATATTGAAGGGCAAATTGAAGGACACACTATATTATGAAAGCAGATAGGACAAATGCTCTTATCTGCTTTTGCTAATTTAATGAGGAAAGGGGTAAAAAAGATGGCTTTAAGATTTGCATTATTGATAGTATGTCTTGCTGTATTAATTTTCTGTTTAGACTATGTATTACCAAAGTTAATAGACAAGTATAGGAAATACAGAGAATTAAAAAACAGAAAAAAGAGACAAGAGGCATTTAAAAAGAAAATGGAAGAATTAGAGATTAAGTAGTTTCTCTAATAGAATTGCTTTGTGCAAAAAGTGTTGACAAAAAATTAACCAAGTAAGGTGTAAGTAATGGAAAACAAAAAAGATATGATTATAGAATTATTTTTTGAACAACATTTAAAAGTAACTGAAATTTCAAAAAACATTGGTACAAGTTCGGCATATATAACTAAAATAATAAAGGCAGATCCAAGATACATAGAAGAAAAGAAGAACAGAAAAGAAATTTCAAAAGGAAATAGAAAAATTGCTCAAAATAGTTTTATGAAAAATAAACGAGAACAAAAGAGAATAGATGACCAATATTTGATAGTGAAAGCACAACATAATCAAGATGTAATGGAACTATCAAAACGAGGTCATATGAATAATCAGACTTTTAGAAAATGGAATAGTAGTGCCTATAATTATAACCCTTCAAAACATAGGTATGAGTTTAATGAACAATTTGGCAGAGCGGCGGATGTACCTAAATATGTAAAAGAGAGGTAATTTGTTATGGAAGAAAAATTGTTAAAAGTGTTTAAATTAGCAGACAAACTAAACAGTAAGAACAGTAAGATATATGCAGAGATTCATTATGAAGCAAATGATAGTCATAAGCTACAAATATGTATTAGAAGA
Source organism: uncultured Clostridia bacterium (assembly GCA_944391835.1). GTDB lineage: Bacteria > Bacillota > Clostridia > TANB77 > CAG-508 > CALXVA01. The sequence continues at coordinate 2,768 of CALXVA010000072.1, forward strand.
AAGAAGGACTATTCATACATAGAAAGATGCGAAATATGTATTACAGAAAACTCAGAAGAAAAGTGGAACAATGTTATTACTCTATTTGATATTTTTGTAGGAGGTGTAAGAAATGAATAAAAAAGAATCAGTTGCATATCGGACAGATAGCACTAGAAACAATGCTTCATTCTACATATAAAGGAAAAATAAACCTACAAAATTTCGGTATAGAAATGAGACAAGCCTTCAAAATGTACCCTCGCAATATTGTACTAAATATAGCTGAGGCAAAAATAGATGCAGAAAAGAAAGCTGAAGCTATAAAAAGTGGAAGTGATGCAAATGATCGATGATGAGAGAATAAGCATTACTGTTGATGAAGCAGCAAAGATGTTAGGTGTTGGAAGAAATATGATGTTAGAATTTGTTAAGATGCAAGGCTTTCCTGCAATAAGATTAAAAAGAAAGATACTAATTGATAAAGAGGCACTTCCAAAATGGTTTGCTAATAATTATGGAAGATATACATATTAATTAGTTGAACATTGATTTTCACTATCAAAAATAGTAAAATGTAAATAAATTTAATAGACTTATTGTCCGTTATCTTTATTTACTTTTATTATGTCTTTTTGGGAAGGAGTAAATAATGGAAAGGATAAAAAGTCCTACAAAAGTGAAAATAAAGAAAGAAAGGACAAAAAAAGGCGAGGTTAGTGTAAGAGACAGAAAAAATGGAAAGGAGGCTCGTGTTACTTTACAATTAAATATTCCAGGAATGGAAAACCCAAGACTTGCAAAATATGGGGCAACAGAGGAAATTGCAAGGCAAAGATTAGCTGAAGCAATAGTTTTAACATATATAGAAATACAAAAAAATAAAGAATTTGCAAATATACAAATCTTTAGTCCAGAATGTCAGATAGAATTAAATAAATTTGATGAATACATGGAATGTGTAAAAAGATATCAAACTCAAGCAAATGGAAAAAAACTGGAGAAAAATATTGTTACGAATCCATTATCTGAATATGTAAATAAGATGTTAAAGGAAAAAAAGAAACAGTCAGAGATAGTAACAGTAAAAAGAAAGAAAAAAATAAGTGCAGATACATTCTCTTATTATTTAAGAACTGCCAAAAGACAGATTCTACCATATTTTGGAGATGTTGATGTAACAACAATAACAAGTGAAAAGTTGCAAGAACATTTTGATTCATTAGATTATTCTGAAAAATATTTAAAGGATATAAGATTAGTATTTAAACTATCATTGGATGTTGCTGTGAAAGAAAAAATAGTAACTGAAAATGTTGCAGCAAAAATAAAAATAGAGAAAAGTATAAGCAAGACACCAGGTATTGAAATAGAACATTTAGAGCAGGATAGACAAGAGGTATGGTTAGATCTATTTGAAAAAGATAAAAGGCAATTTGCATATTTATTTGAAGCCATATTATTAACAGGTGCAAGGCCAGAAGAAGGTTGCCGGTTTTAAGTGGTCAGCAATGGATTTTGAAAATGATATAGTTCATATAAATAATGCTTATAAAGACTGGGAAGTATATGACGATAATATGGTAAAAATAGGACATAGACGAGGAGACGGAGAATTAAAAACATCAGAAAGCTATAGAGATATACCTATGCATCCTCGACTAAAAAGGTTATTGTTAATGATAAAAGCTGAAAGAATGGAAGAATATAAAAGAAAAGGCATAAAATGGAATGAGAATGATTATATCTTCTTAAATACAAGTGGACAACCATATGTACCACAGAACTTAACTAATAAAATGCCACAATTTATAAAAAAATATAATCTAGAACACTTAACAACATATGGATTAAGACATTCTTTTGCAACATTATGCTCAACTTTAGGAATGCCACCAGAGGTATTACATGTAATTATGGGACATGCTGATTTTGATACAACTAGAAAATATTATATACATATTACAGGTGAAAGAAAGAAAAACGAAATGATAAAAATGTATATAAAACAGTCTGGTGAAGAAAAATTGAAAGAGTTAATCAATGAAGCAGACAAATATTTCGGCAAAATAAAAGTATTAACTATACAAGAGATTAGACCAGAAGCTAGAATGGCAAGTTAAAAAAAATACACTTATATTTCAAAGTGTATATGGTACAGCCGACAGGACTTGAACCTGCAACCTTTTGGTTCGTAGCCAAATGCTCTATCCAATTAAGCTACGGCTGTATAAATATTAAATTAAAATTTATAGTTAAAGGGGAACTTTAGGGGAACACCCAAAAACAAATCCCTTAAGCCCCTGTACTATCTACAAAAAACGACATTGAATGTTCGGTTCGTAGCCGAACGCTCTATCCAGCTAAGCTACAGTTGCGTGTGACTTAAATTTCATAAAATTAAGTCTATTCATAATTATACTTTTATTTCATAAAAATTTCAATAGAAAATTGAAAAAAAACTTGCAAATTACAAAAAAGTGTGTTATTATATATAGTGTCGAATAAATATCGAGGTGTAGCGCAGTTGGTAGCGCGCGTGGTTTGGGACCATGAGGTCGCAGGTTCGATCCCTGTCACCTCGACCATAAAAAGGAGCTTTTTACAAGCTCCTTAAATTGTTTTTTGGCTATTTTTAGCTTTTTTTCTTTTCTCAAACTTTTTCAAAATTTCTCTATATTTGTGTTACTGCATTCAATGTTGCATTCAGCTAAACTATTTTGAATGTAATAATTGCATTCAAAATATCCCAAGCAACAGCCTGGGACATTTTGAAAAAAGCATTATTAATTACTAAATTTATCTGTATTCTCAATGGAAAAATGTTTTAAGAAATTTTCATAATCATCTGTTTCTGATTCAAAATTAAGAGAAATATTATAGATAATATTACCATCTTCATCTAATTTTGCCTTACAGATAAATTTTTCTAACGGTATAATACTATCATCATGCATTTTTAATGTTATTTCAGAAAAATCTTTAGTCGATAAACATTCATGAATTTTTATCAACATTCTTTTATGATATTTTTTAGCTTTCTTATTTAATACAATTGTAAATACTAATACTTCTGAAAATACAATAAGCCCAATAAATCCACCAAATAAAAGCACAAAACAAATAATCGCAGTTGTTACATAAAGTATTTTGTTATCTCTTGGTAGAAGATTATTAGTTAAAATAAATAACATTAGTCCAAATAACAGACCTGAAGCTATTGAAAGTATTACTGGTGTCTTTAAAGTTAATTCATGCTTTTTCAATTTAATTACCTCCTTAACTAATCAGTTTACGAGTTACTACAATTTCATAAAAAACCTAAACAATATGATAAAATTATATTCCAACAGTTTTATCATGTTCTTCTTCCCAAGAAGCTATAAGTTCTCTATGATTCTGCCTAATAATGGGTTCAAGAGTGCGATTTAACTCTACCACTTCAGCACGATTCACTTTTTTTATAATTTTTATTGAACGCTTTACAGAAGTTCCAGGTATTGCTTTTTTCTTCATTAGCTCTGCCATTCCCATTAAAAATTCCTCCTTAAATATTCATTTGGATGTTTACTGTTTCTATATGTTCACTCCATAAGGAGATAATAAAATTAATTAGCTTATTAGCTAAATTTGTATCAATAATATACCATATTTTTAGCTAGAATGCAAGGATTTTAAGATGGCTTTCCTAAAAACAATTGATTTTATTTACATTTCCTCTTCATCTTCAAACCAATCAAAACCACTAGAATTAGCTTTCTTCATTGCATATTCTTTCATAGCTTGTTTTGATAAAGTTCTATATCTTCTAATTCTTCTTTTAGGTCTATTATTTACCTGTGAGTTAGAAACCATATTGCTGATAGCAATAATCCCACCGAGAATGTTATTAATCCTGTTTTCCATTTTATTTTGGAAATCTTGCTTTCCTGTTCCTCTTCCGTTTCTTTCAATTCTTGTTTCAAGTTGTAAAATTGATCTTCTACTTTTTGTGCCACTAATTTTTTCATTTCCTCGTTCATTCGTATATTGTCCTTTAATAAACCTTCCTGTGTATCTTGTACTTTCTTTTTCATAATTGCTATATCTTCTACCATTACTTGTTCCATTTGATATAAATCCTTTATTATCTCTGGCTCTATTAGATAATAATCCATCTTTATTATTGATGGAACTACTTGACTTTCTTGTACTATTTGATTGTTCTTTTTCAATTCTTCTAAATTCATTTTCCATCGCTCCTTTTGAATATTTTTCATCATATAATTTATTATCTCTACATTTATATCCTTCAGGTGTTGTATATGTAATGTATTTTCTTGTATCTGTCCAATTAACTTGATACCCTAATTTATTCATATTTTTAATAAAATTATCTTTACAATTACTTTCTGCTAATGATAAATCAATTGCATTCATTAATTTGAATTTCCAACTTTTACCTTGCTTGGCTACTCTATATTCATTTCTTTTTATATAATATTTATTCATATTTTTAATTTTATAGCATACCTCCTTTCAAATTTGTCTATATCCACTTTGGATATTTATATAATAATCCAAAATGGATATATTGTCAATACCTTTTTCAAAATTTTTTAAACTTTCTAAAACTTTTATAGTAAAAATATTTAATTATCAACAATCATTGACTTTCCAAAATGGATATGATAAAATTTAAACATAAATTGAGAAGGAGAAAATATTATGACAAATGGCGAAAGAATAAAGTATTTAAGGGAAAAAAATGGATTTACTCAAAAAGATATTGCAACAAGATTAGGAGTAGAACCTGCAGCAATATCAAAATATGAATTAGATATGAGAGAGCCAAATATAGAAGCAATAAAAAA
>CALXVA010000073.1 GCA_944391835.1 uncultured Clostridia bacterium
AATAGTAGTTTTATACTAACTGTTATTACAGCAGTATTTTTATATGTTGTAGTTATTTATAATGTTTTTATAGCATACTAAATTACAATTTAATTTAGTAAGAAATATAGTAATTTGTATAGGAGGTATTGTATGTTAATTACAGGAATTTTAATTACAATAGTTGCAATTTTTATGGTTTTAGTTCCTCAATTTTTTATGGGACTTAAAAGTCCTAGAATACCTGATAAATTATTAAAAAACCCTAAAATGAAAATTGTTCTTAGAGTATGGGGTAGCATTTTTGTAATAGTAGGAATTTTATTAATTGCTTTCTCAATTATTTAATAGCAAATTACAATTTAGCGAATTATTAGAGTAGCAGTAGTTTGGCAAAATGTTAAAAAGCATTGCTTGTAGCAACGGACAGTTCTTTATATAATAATTGTAGAAAGGAGCTGTTGTAAAATGTTAAAAGAAAATATTAAGTCATTGAGAAAATCAAAAGGACTTTCACAAGAAGAACTAGCTATAAAATTAAATGTAGTTAGACAAACAATTTCAAAATGGGAACAAGGATTATCTGTTCCAGATGCAGAAATGCTAATTAAATTAGCTGAAGTTTTAGATACAACTGTAAGCACTTTACTTGGAGAAAAAATTTCTGAATCTAAAGTAGATGATTTAAAAGCAATTTCTGAAAAATTAGAAATAATTAATTTACAACTATCACAAAGAAAAAATGAGAGAAGGAAAATAATTCATTGGTTGCTAATTTCACTTTGTGTAATTATAGTTGGTATTTTTGTGGTTCTAATTTTATTAAATAGTCCATACTTAAATTGGGATTATAATGATCCAGAAAAAGCTGTTTTAGGAGTGACTCTCCACTCTTTTGAATGGGTATTTATGAGGATAGCACCAATTATTTTTATTGGATTAGTTATTGGAGTTTTTTTTACTAGAAAGAAAAACTAAAAATATATGTATTGTAAATTATAAAAATAAGAAAAAAATTTCAAAGTTTATTGACATAATGAATAAAAACATAGTATAATTAATATACTAAAAGAGTAATCTTTTGATTACTAATAGGAAGTTCTTACCTAAAAAAGAACGTTCTAAAATTAGGTAAAGTTCAAGCCTTATAAATGAACTGATTTGAAATTAGGTAATGCTTAAGCCTTATAAATAAGCAGTTTTAAATTAGAGGGGTACATTTGAAAAAATGTATCCCCTTTATGTTTTATTGAAATGAGGAAAAATGGAAGAATTATTATTTTATACAGTAGATAAAAATTATATTAAGTATTTAAGTGAATTTGAAAATCATGTAAGCTATAATAAGGATGAAATTGGACATAGTAGACCATATTTAGGAATTGTATTAAAAATTGAAAATTATCAATACTTTGTACCATTATATTCATATAAAGAACGTTATAGAAAATATAAAAATAACCCTAGTTTTTTCTTTGTATATGATAGGAAAAATAATCCATTAGCAATTATTAAATTTTCAGCTATGATACCAGTTCCTAGCAATATAAAAGTAACATATGTATTGGAATATAATAAACAAGATAAAAAATATAAAGATTTAATATCAGCAGAATATAGATATATAAATTCTAATAAAGAAGAAATATATAAAAGAGCAAATAAAATGTATATAGCTGTAACAAAGCATAAGAAGAATTTTCTTAAAACAATAGCTTGTAATTTTAAATTATTAGAAGAAAAAAGTATAAAATATAAATCTAAAAAGTGAGCAAAAACTTACAATTTTGATGAGAGTAGTTATATTGATAATTACTCTCATTTATGATATTATTTTGCTAAATGTAATAATTCGGAGGTTTTTATGGTAGATAAAATAGAAATAAAAGGAGCAAAAGTTCATAACCTAAAAAATATAGATGTAGACATTCCACTTAATAAAATAGTAGCCATATCAGGCGTATCGGGAAGTGGTAAATCTTCTCTTGCCTTAGGTGTATTGTATGCAGAAGGCTCAAGAAGATACTTAGAAGCATTATCTACATATACAAGGAGAAGAATATCACAGGGAGAAAAAGCAAAAGTAGAGAGCATACTGCACGTGCCAAGTGCCTTGGCACTACATCAAAGACCAAATGTGCCTAGCATTAGGTCAACATTTGGAACAGCAACAGAACTTTTAAATTCTGTAAGACTATTATTTTCAAGATGTGGAAATTATATATGCCCAAATGGACATATTGTTCCAGCAAGTGCTGGGGTCGCAAGAGATGAACAGTTAGAATGCCCAACTTGCCACGAAAAATTTTACGGCTTAAGTGCAGAAGAATATGCTTTTAACTCATCTGGCGCTTGTCCTAAATGTGGAGGAACTGGTATTATTGAAATAGTAGATATGGACTCGCTAATTCCAAATAAAAACTTAACTATTGACGAGGGAGCAGTTGCACCTTGGAATAGCTTAATGTGGTCTTTAATGACAGATGTATGCCGTGCAATGGGAGTTAGAACTGATGTGCAATTTAAAGATTTAACCAAAGAGGAGCAAGACATTGTTTATGACGGACCAATGGAGAAAAAGCATATTTTCTATAGACCAAAAAATGGAGATAACACTCTAGCTACAGAAATGGACTTTACATATTATAGTGCAAAGGCAACTGTTCTAAATGCACTAAAAAAAGTAAAAGATGAAAAAAGCATGAGCAGAGTTTCAAAATTCTTGAAAGAAGATGTATGCCCAGAATGTAATGGCTCGAGAATAAATAAAAGAGCAAATTCTACTTTATTTGGAGGAAAAACTTTATCTGAGGTTTGTCAGATGAGCCTTAGAGATTTATATGTGTGGCTTCCAAAAACAGTAAACGAATTGAACGACGACGTAAAGCAAATGGGCAAAAACATACTAGAGGAATTTATGATAAATGCTGATGCCTTGCTTTCGCTAGGGCTAGGATACTTAACATTAGATAGAGCGAGCAACACATTATCTACCGGAGAACTACAAAGAGTGCAACTTGCTAGAACAGTAAGAAATAGAACAACTGGAGTTCTATATGTTTTAGATGAGCCATCAATTGGACTTCACCCAGCAAATGTAGATGGACTAATAAACTTAATGAGGCAACTTATAAAAGATGGAAATTCAGTTGTGTTGGTTGACCACGACACACGAATACTAAGTGTAGCAGATTATGTGATAGAAATTGGACCAGAGGCAGGTGCTAAAGGTGGAGAAATTATTGGAGAAGGCTCAATAGACGATATTATAAAAAATAACAATTCTTTAATCGGACCATATTTAGATGGCAAAGAAGAAGTAAGAGTAAGAGACAAAATTGCTAAAGAGGACATATTTGAACTTGGAAAGATAAGTTTAAGTACAAACTCTATTCATACCGTAAAACCTCTTAGTATAGATATTCCAAAAGGAAGACTAACAACAATAACAGGTATGTCTGGAAGTGGTAAAACTACATTGATTCTTGAATCTTTGTATCCAGCAATTAAGGCAAAATTAAATAATGTGTCTATGCCATCACATATAAAAGATTTAAAGGCAGACTGGGTAAACAAAATAGATTTAATAGATGCCACTCCAATAGGAAATAATGTAAGAAGTACAGTGGCTACCTATTCAGGTGTATTTGACGACTTAAGAAAATTGTATGGAAAAATAAGTAGTGATTATACAGCGAGTGACTTTTCATATAATACTGGAAAATTAAGATGTGGTACTTGTGACGGAACAGGAACAATATCAATGGACGTACAATTTTTGCCAGATATAGAAATGACTTGCAATTCGTGTGATGGTACAAGATATTCAAACGAGGTAGATAATATATTTTACAACAAATATTCAATAAAAGACGTAATGAAACTAACTATAAGACAAGCATTAGAAGTATTTAAAGACAATAAAAAAATACGAGATAAACTACAAATATTAGTAGACCTAGGGATTGGCTATCTAACACTTGGAGAAGCAACACCTGCATTATCTGGAGGAGAAGCACAAAGACTAAAGCTTGCTTCCGAAATAGGAAAAACACAAGATGGAAGTGTGTTTATATTTGATGAGCCATCTATTGGACTTCACCCACAAGATGTAAAAACATTGTTACAAGTATTCCAGAAGTTAATTGACAATGGTGCCACAATAATAGTAATTGAACACGATTTAGATGTAATTAAAAATTCTGATTATATAATTGATATGGGACCAGAAGGTGGCTATCTTGGTGGAGAGGTTGTAGCAACAGGAACTGTGAAAGATATAAAGGATAGTAAAGAAAGCATTACGGGAAGGTATTTGTAGTCGTTACTATATAAAAGATTTTGAATAAAATCTAGGCAATAAGCGCTCAAGCAAAATTTAAAACTCACATATTGCCTAGATAAAAAAACAAAAATCAAAAAGCTTTAAATAGTAACTTGTAGTTCAAGTATATTAAAAACTCAATTGAAAACATAAAAATGATATGGTATAATATAAAACAGTTCGTAGATAGTAGAAAGAAAGCTTTGTAACCAAAATTGGTAAGGAGGTATAAAAAAGTAAATAACTCATAAACAAACTTGTTAAGGAGGAAAGCAAAATATGGCAAGAGTCAACTTTTTTTCTGTATTAAAGAGCAATTTTAAGTGTGCTATGTGCAAAAACAAAAATTGTAAAGTAAGATACTTTCCAAACCGGGAAAGTGTTACCTACTCAAATGGCGCAAAATATGTAACGAGATGTGAAAAGGATAGAAAGAAGAAAACAGGTTTTAAAAAACTTTAATCTTGATTCTAGCTAAAAAAGAAGAATATTCTATATTTAAACCATTGATATAGAATATTCTTTTTGTAAATTATGGTATAATAAATACGAAAATATAAGAAGAGGTACAAAAAATGAAAAAAATTTTAATAATAGAAGATGATACAAGCATAAGTAATGAATTAAAAGACTTACTAGATAATGCAGGATATAGTGGAGTAATTTTAAAAGATTTTGATAATTCTTTGGAAGAAATAAAAAAAGAAAATCCAGACTTGATACTATTAGACATAAATATTCCTAAGTTAAACGGAGAAATGCTATTACAAAAAATACGAAAAGAAAGCAATGTACCAGTTATAATGGTAACAAGTAAAAACACAGAAGCAGACGAAGTATTATCAATAAGCTTAGGTGCAGACGATTATATAACAAAGCCATACAACCCAACAATACTCTTACTAAGGATTAACAATATATTCAAAAGAATGGAAAACAAAAATGACGTATTAACATACAATGATTTGACCATTGACCCAAAAAAAGGAATAATGAGAAATGCTAAAGAAGAACTAATATTAACAAAAAACGAAATGATTATATTTACCTTTTTGTTAGCAAATAGAGGCAATATTGTGACAAGAGATGACTTGATGACTGATTTATGGAATAATGATTCCTACATAAATGATAATGCACTAAATGTAAATATTAGTAGGCTAAGAGCAAAGCTAAGCGACTTTGGATATGAAGATGCGATTGAAACTAGAAAAGGGCAAGGGTACGTGCTTAAGTAAAAAATAAATGCTAGTTTGAATTGTAATTTTTTACTTGCTTTGATATAATATTTTTGAAAAATATATTCGTTTTACGGAGGAAAAAATGGAGAACAATTTATCCAAAGCATATACAGAAGTTTTATTGATTTTATCATATATGGAACAAAAGTATATTGATATGATACCAAAAAAATTATTAGAATTATTTAATGAAGAAAAAGACCCGAATTATCAACCTGATATTAACCCTAATACATCTTTAGCAGAACAAAATTTACAAAGAAAAACTTTAGCATTATTAGCAATGTTAAATTTAAACTATTGGTGCAAAGATGAAAATGAAAAACAAGAAATGTTAAAAATGTATTCTGAAAATGACAAAAAAATAGAAGCAGAAATGAGAGAAAGATATAATCCAGATAATCTATTTAAGAAGAGAGAAAATGTAGAACAAAATGATGAGGTTAAGGAAGAATGCACAGACATAATCGAGTATAAAGAACAAAACATATTTAAGAAAATTTTAAATAGAATTATAAAATTCTTTAAAAGAAATAACTATTAAAAAGGATATGATGAATATGAAAGATGAAAAAACAGAACAAATGAAAGAATACCTAAAACTAAAGAAGTTACAAGAAGAGGATAGAAGTGATGAACTTATAGAAGAAATATATAACGAAGTGAGTAGAGAACAAAGTAACGAAGAAAAAAACGAAAGGTAGGAAAAAGGATGACAAAGGAAGAAAAAATTGCAGTAGAAAGACAAGAGATAACACAATTTATGAAGTATTTTGATAATAATGCTTTAGATTTTAATGATACACAACTATTGCAAAAATTACAAGCACATATTGAAAGAGTATTTCAATTAGAAATAGAGGAAATGGGATATAGATATGACCCAAACAAAGATGATAGTGAGAATACTTTCATATTACAATTTATTAATGAACCAACAAATTATACTAGAGGACTTCAAGGAACAGTTAGACGTATTGAAGATGGCAAGTTAATTATGGGAAAACCTACAATTACATACAATATCGCAAATTTATATAGAAATTTAACTAATGCAAATAGAGAGATAAGACTAAAAGAGTGTAAGCTAATTTTTAAAACTGTATTTCACGAAATACAACATCATAGACAAGAATTAATGACTATTCAAGGAATAAGTAGTAATGAAGCACTAAGATATGGTAGAGATATGGCTTGTATGAGTGGTGTTCTTGGAAAAGATTGGTATTCGAGAGACAAAGATACAGGAAATTATGAGGCATATACACTAGAAAATAATGCAAATGAGGTTGGGTATAGTCAAGTTATAGAAATAATGGGAAATGCTGACCATGAAATCTCAAATTTACGAGATATAGAGAGAGGAAAATATAATGTTTCTCGTTACAAAGCAGATATTGATACATTTGATGGAGAAACTCATTACGATAGTAACGGATTACAAGAAAGAGATGATGTTACTGTTCCAATATTAGATAGTTTGATATGTGAAAAAAGAAAAACAAACTTGCTAATATTTTATCCTATATTGCAAAAAGAATACAATTTGGATGGAACTAAAAAAAGTGCAATTGAACTAATAAAAAATATGAAAGGTGAAATTCAAGATATTTCACAAAATCCACAACTTTCTAATAAAGAAAAAGAACAACTAATAAATGACGGACAAGATATGTACTATGAACTTATATATAGACAAATAGAGAAATGTACACCAGAACAAGTTGCAGACCTTGTAGCACAAA
>CALXVA010000074.1 GCA_944391835.1 uncultured Clostridia bacterium
AGATTATAATAAAAATGCAAGGGAAAATGGTATTAATTTAGGACATAGATTTTATTACTATTTAAGAACAGGATTGCTCAAAGGTCAATATTTAGCAATGTATGCCTACCTAATGGAAGGCTTTAGTAATGGAAAATTTACTAAAGAGGAAGTATTACAGTATATTAAGGATAAAGGAAGAGTTACAGAATATGAAATAATGACAAGCGAAATATTAGAAGATTATTTAAGAAAAAACTTAAATGATGTAGATTTTGCTTATTTTAATGAAAAGTTTACAAAAGTGCCTGATAGTCCAACAGCTTATACGAAATATTATTGTAGTGCAAGCCGTTTGGGATTATGGAAAAGAACAGAAGAAGATATACGTTTATTTGGGGAAAACAAATCACTTACCTTTGATTATTATAAATTTATTGTAGATACGTGTAAAGCATTTAATAAAATTGGAGTAGATGGATGGGTATTTACCGAGACCTGTTTATATTTTGAAGAGAAAGGTGCATATTTGCATGGAAAGATAGCAAAGGAAAAAATTAAAGATGAATTATTAAAAAATTATAATATCAGTCAAAGAAAATATGAAACTAGCTATGAAGAAAGAAGAGTTCTGGTAGACGAATTTTATATAGAATGTAAAGCAAATAAAGCAATATTTAGACTTGGAACTATCTACAAACAAAAATTTAGTGAACATAGCTTTCTCGAATTATTTTATTTTTTTAAAGGCAATAGAAAATTCTATAGAAATATAGATAATGATGACGAAATAGAAAAGTAATTGGATAGAAAGAATATAAGCAACGAAGAGTAAAAGTTCTTCGCAATACGAAAGAAGAAAATAAATATTTGAAATTATCATGCAATTTATGTCCAAGCAATATTTACAAAACGAATATAAAATGATAATATTTACAAAAAGGGAGTAAGTAGATGATAGAAAATGTAATCCATTTGTCAAAATCTAAATATTGCAGAGCAAAGCAATGCAAAAAAATATTATGGCTAGATAAATATAAAGAAGAAGAGAAAATTATTAAAGCAAGTGAAAACATTTTTAACAATGGAACTAAAGTTGGAGAATTAGCAAGAGGACTATTTGGAGATTATACTAACATACCATATAATACAGATTTATCTAAGATGATAGAAGATACAAAATATGCAATAGAAAATAAAGCGAAAATAATAACGGAAGCATCTTTTAATTATAACAATAATTTTTGTAGTGTTGATATTTTAAAGAACAACCAAGACGGGTTAGAAATATATGAAGTCAAAAGCTCAACACATATAGATGAAATTTATATAGATGATGCTTCATATCAATATTACGTTTTAAGTAGTTTGGGTTATAATGTAAAAAAGGTTAGTATAGTGTATGTAAATAATCAATATATACGACAAGTAGAGCTTGAATTAAATAAGTTATTTAACATAGAAGATATTACAGAAATTGCAAAAGACAAGTATGGCGAAATAAAAGAAAATATTAACCAGATAAATCTTTATATGAATACACATAAAGAAAATAATGAGCCTCAAGAGCTAATTGGTATGCAATGTACAAAACCATATCCATGTGAGTATTGGGAATATTGTACAAAGAATTTACCAAAGCCAAATGTCTTTGATATTTACGGAGGAATGCATACTGATAAAAAATTTGAAAAATATTATGAAGGAAAAATAAGCTTTAAAGACTTACAATATGAAAATCTTAATCCAAAGTATTTAGAACAAATTGATTTTGAAATAAATAATAAAGAACCTAAAATAGAGAAAGAGCCAATTATAGAATTATTAGATTCTTTAAAGTACCCACTATATTTTATAGATTTTGAGACTTTTCAGCTAGCCATTCCTGAATACGAAGGAACAAAACCTTACCAGCAATTACCGTTTCAATATTCACTGCACATAATTGAAAAAGAAGGAGCACCAATACAGCATAAAGAGTTTTTAGCAGAAGTAGATGATAAAGATTTTTTAAGACATTTTGCAGAGAGTATGATAAAAGATATTCCTCAAAATGGTAGTGTAATTGTATATAATATGTCATTTGAACATTCAAGAATAAATGAACTTGGAGAAATGTTTCCAGATTTAAAACAAGAGCTTATGAGAATAAACAATAATATGGTTGATTTTATGCCACCATTTAAAAATAGACAATATTATATGAAAGAGATGGAAGGCTCTGCCTCAATAAAAAAGGTATTGCCAGCCTTATATCCAGACGACCCAAAACTTAATTATCATAATTTGCCTGTGGTACATAATGGAGAAGAGGCATCTGCAACATTTTTAAGCTTACAAGGGAAGTCAAAACACGAGCAAGAAGAACTAAGAAAAGGTTTATTAGTTTATTGTAAGCTTGACACTTATGCAATGGTTAAAATATGGGAAAAATTGAAGGAAGTTGTAAAGGAGAATAACAATGGAATTATATGAAAAAAATGGAAACATATTATACATACTAAATATATTAAAAAAATATACTGACGAGCAACACAAATTATCGACACAACAAATAAGAGAAAAAATAATTGAAGAATACAATGTAGAGATAGACACACGAACAATAAGAAGAAATATTATTTTATTACAACAAAAATTTGGATATGATATAAGCACATATAATGATAATAAAGAAGGTTACTATATAACTAATGACCCAGAAACTGATTTTGAGCCAGGAGAGATAAGAGCAATTATCGATACATTTAGCTATTCTACATTTATTGAAGAAAAAATATCAAAAGCAATAATAGAAAAATGCAAAAACTTGCAAAATATATATGAAAACGAAAAACTAAAAAACTATCGTATATATTCACCAAAAGGTAGGACAAGTAACATAGAGGTAATAAAAAACATAGAAGATATTTCTAACAGTATTGCTAATAAAAACAAAGTGAAATTTGAATATTGGAAATATCAAATAGAAGGAGATAGAATAAAAAAACAAATAGTAAGTAAACCAGTGGTATCTCCTTATGCAATCTTGTATGATAAACAACAATTTTATATGCTAGGAATAAAAGATGGTAATGAGGAATTTTTCCATTATAGATTAGATAGAATAAAGAATTTAGCAGAGTTACAAGAAAAGGTAGAAATTACCAAAACAGAAAAAGAAATAGAAGAATACGTAGAAACTTCAGTAGAAGTGTTTAGTGGAAATGAAGTAGAAATAGAGGCTGAGTGTGATGAATACTTGCTTGGTGAAGTGTATGAAAAATTTGGAAAAAAACTAGAAGTAACTCCAATAAACAAGAAAAAATTTATAATGAAATTAAAGGCAAATCCATTAGGCTTTAAATTGTGGGCAATGAGAAATTTGGATATGGTAACAATAAAAAAGCCAGAAAGTTTAGTAAACAAAATAAGAAATGTAGTAGAAGATGCTATGAAAAGATACAAATAGTAGAATACTATAAATTAAACATATTTAAACAAGAATACAATACGTGACCATGTATGTTGAATAAGAAAGAGATAACTAATATAATTAAAATGTATTAGTTATCTTTTTTATTATACTTTTCATAAATTGGAGGGAGAAATCTTAATGGAAAAATCAGAACTATTATTAGACGAAGCAAATGAAAAAATATTAAATAAACTAGATAATTGTGTAGGGCTAAGTAAATGTAAGGATACATTAAGAGAAATAATAAAATATCATGAAATAATGCAAGAATATAACTGTAATGTTGATTTTGAAAATTACAATATAATAATAAGAAATGAATCATCATATAATTCGTATGAAAAGCTGGTAAAGGTTATTGCAGAAATTTACTACGAAAATAAAATTATTCTTAATCCAAATATATTATATCTTTCTAAAGACGAATTACGAGTAAATAGACTAGAAAGAAAAGATTGGAAAAGTATTGAAGAGGGAATTATAGTAGTAGATTTAAGCAAATTTGGAGGATACTCAACTGATATAAGGAAATCCATTGTACAGATTATTAACACTTTTCCAACAAAATCCTTCATAATAATTGAAGATGATTTTATAGAGGGACTAACTAATGCGCAATATGCTGATTATTTTACTTGGTCTATAAAGATAGAGTGTATATCAAAAGATGAAAAAGAAATATATGTTGAAAAATTCATGAAAAAAAATAATCTAAAATATAGCAAGAGCATTATAAAGAAAATTGCAGACAATAGTTACTATAAAGTACAAAGTGAATTAATAAATATTTTGGTAAAAAGTAAAATTAATAAAACAGATAATATTGACGAATTATTACAGAATAATACAGTACAAAAAGAAGATAAAAAAGTAAATAAAAACACGGGAATAAAAGAACTTGAAAATTTAATTGGATTGGAGGAAACAAAAGAACAAATAAAAAAGATAATAAATTATATTAGAATTTGCAAAGATAAAAATAAATTACCAATGTTGCACATGGTATTTAATGGAAATCCAGGTACAGGAAAAACAACTGTAGCAAGAATTATAGGCAAAATTTTTTCAGAGGAAAAAATACTATCTGATAAAGAAAATTTTGTAGAAGCACAAAGAAATGATTTAATAGGAGAGTATGTTGGACATACAGCTCCTAAAACACAAAGAGTGATAAATAAAGCTTTAGGAGGAGTACTGTTTATCGATGAGGCATATTCTATTGCATCATATATTAGTGACGAAGCTGGAAGAGATTATGGAGCAGAGTGCATAGCAACATTATTAAAAGGAATGGAGGATCATCGAGATGAATTATGTGTGATTCTAGCAGGATATACAGATGAAATGGAGAGAATGTTAAATGTAAATCCAGGTTTTGAAAGTAGAATCCAATTTGTAATTAATTTTCCAGATTATACAGCTGAAGAACTGTATATGATATTTAAAGGGTTATGTAAAAAAGAAGAATATAAAATTGCATCAAACATAAAAAAATATTTAGTAAAATACTTTGAAATTGCTAAAAAAAGTAAAAATTTTTCTAATGCAAGATTTGTAAGAAGTCTATTTGAAAAAATAAAAATAGAACAAGCAAATCGTGTGATTAAAGAAAAAGAGAATAGAAATCTTATAAAACTAGAAGATGTATTAAATGGACTAGATAAAACCAAAATAAAAAAAGTTAAAACAAAGCAAAAAATTGGATTTTAAAAAATCTGTATTTAGAAAGGGCGTAATTTATGGAATTGTTAAGATTAGTTATTAGGATGGAAGATTTAGATAAATTAAATATAAATATAAAAGAGATAGCAAGCCAAAAACTAAAACAATTATATGGTGAGAAAATCAATCAAAGTATTATGGATAGATTTAATGTAGAACTTAATAATATATTGAAAAATAAATTTGAAAATTATTATAAAATAGCATATATGATTGCTAATAAAGCTAATGAAGATAATGAAATAATTATTTCAAGAGGAACAGCAAGTGCTTCATTTATAAACTATTTGCTAGGAATAAATTATATAAATCCAATAGAATATAATATTCCACTTGAAATATGGGCAGGGATAAATGGAGATAAAACACCAGATTATGAATTTGCTTTTGGAACTGAATATATTAATACAATTTATAAATACATTAAAACTAAACTTGAAGAAAATAAAATATTCTACCAAGATAAGATTGATTCAATGGATTCTAATATGGCAAAAATAAATTTTATACCATGTAAGGAATTAGATGAATTAATAGAATTTGAAGAAAACACTAAAATAAACCATACTTCTATAAATGCAAAAAGTGAACAATTAATAAAAGAATATATGGAGCAAGAAGATGATGGTAAATTAAAAAATATATTATTAAAGACAAATCCTCAAAGTGTAGAACAGTTAATAAAATGTTACTCTTTATATAGAGGTACAGGTGTATGGGATAATAATATTGAAAATTTAATAGAAAAATACAGCATAAATGAAATGCTATGTAGTAGAGAAGACATTTATTTATATTTACAGAGATGTGGAATTGATAAAAAAATAGCATTTGATATTATGGAGCTTGTGGGAAAAGGCAGAACTAAGCATAGCAAATATATAAAAGACTGGGAAAACTCTATTAAAATAATGAAAGAACATAATGTACCAGAAGACTACATAAAATCATTTAGTAAAATTAAGTATATGTTTCCTAAAGCACATGTTGCTAACTATATTTTACTGAATTTATGGTTAACTTGGTATTATATTAATGAAAATATTGAGATACCAACTGGTTTTTATGGTTTAGATTATATAATAAAAGGTCTAAAAGAAGGTAGTTTAAATATAATTGCTTCAAGACCAGGAATGGGTAAAACTACGCTTGCTTTCAATATAGCAACATTTGTTGCGTATCAAGATATTCCTGTTGCAATATTTAACTTAGAATTGTCAAAAGAAAAATTATTAAGGAATATAACCGCATCAACTGCTTTAGTAGATATTAATAAATTAAATACAGGAAAATTAAATGAAGATGATTTGAATAAAGTCAAAGAGAGTAAAAAATCACTTGAGAAAAAAGAAATATACATAGACGATACTCCTAAAATGTCAATAGCAGAAATTAGGGAAAAAAGTAGAAAATTAAAACTTGAAAAAAATATAGGACTAATTGTTATAGATTACTTGCAGTTGATAGATACAACAAGTAATGATGAGCAAGGAAGAACAGAGATAATGACTAATTTGAAAAGACTAGCAAAGGAATTAAATATACCTATTTTAGTTGTATCACAATTAAAAAGCAAGGTAGAACAAAGAGAAGATAAAAAGTTATATTTAACAGATTTAAGTAAATGCATTGTACAATATGCAGATGTAATTATGTTTATGAATATGGATGAAGAGGATGACCACATAAGGAAAATAACAATTGCTAAAAATAAATATGGAAGGATTGACAAAATAGAATTACTCTTTATATCAAAATGGTTAAAATTTGTTAATTTAGAAAAATGGGGAGATAAATTTGATAAGTACTGGATTTAAAGACTTAGATAATTT
>CALXVA010000075.1 GCA_944391835.1 uncultured Clostridia bacterium
ATAAGCAAAGGATGTATATTTTAATTTTTTATTGGAGTGCTTAAGGTGGGGACCGACAAGTTTACAAACTGTTAAACGAAACGTAAGTGAAGTTTTTACAGTTTGTACGCAGTTGGGGGCCGGAAATAAAAAATTAAAATATACATCCTTTGCCAAAATAAAGCAGTAAATTGTTACCTTTAATCTTCCCACTCTAATTCGTAATCGTCTATTTTTACAATGTCGCCTTCTTGTATTCCCATCTTTTTTAGTTTTTCGTTTACTCCTAAATTGTCTAAACTTTTTTGGAAGTAGTATAGAGATTCGTTATCTTCAATGTTTACTCTTCTCATAATTCTTTCTACTGCTTCACCTTTAATTACAAATTTTCCGTCTTCTTTTTCTATTGTATATTCATCATCTTTATTGTCTAATGTATATACTTTTTCATTTTCTGTTTCTATTAAATCTTCTTTTGGTAAAGTTTTTAATATTTCTGATACGTGTTTTAGTAGTTCAGGTATACCATCACCTGTTGCTGCTGATATTTTAAATATTTCCATATTATGTTCTTTCGCAGTTTTTTCAAGTTCTTTATATAAATTTTCGTCTTGCAATATATCTACTTTATTTGCAACAATTATTTGTGTTCTTTCACTTAATTTTTCACTATATTTTTTTAGTTCTTCGCTTATTGTATTAAAATCTTGTACAGGATTTCTTCCTTCTGAGCCCGATACGTCAATTACGTGAAGTAGTAATCTTGTTCTTTCTATGTGCCTTAGGAATTGCAAACCTAGTCCTGTTCCTTCACTTGCACCTTCTATTATTCCAGGAATATCTGCTATTACAAAACTATCGCCATATTCAGTTTTTACAACACCTAGGTTTGGCTCTAATGTGGTAAAATGATAATCTGCAATCTTTGGAGTAGCCGAGGTTGTCATTGAAAGAAAAGTTGATTTTCCTACATTTGGAAATCCTATTAAACCTACATCTGCTAATAGTTTTAACTCTAGAATAAGTTCTTTTTCTTCTCCTTTTTCTCCATCTTGTGCAAATCTAGGTGCTTGCCTTGTTGATGTAGCAAAATGAGAATTGCCTTTTCCTCCTCTTCCACCTGCTAAAATTAACTCCTTTTGACCCTCATGTGAAAGGTCGGCAAGTACTCTATTGGTTTTCGCATCTCTTACGATTGTACCTATTGGAACTTTTATATATAAATCCTCTCCACTTTTACCAAATTTGTGCGCACCTTCACCATTTTTTCCATTTTCTGCTTTAAATTTTTTGTTATACCTAAAATCTATTAGTGTATTAGAATCTGGATCCACTTCAAAATATATATCTCCACCTTTGCCACCATCTCCTCCATCTGGCCCACCGGCAGCAACATATTTTTCTCTTCTAAACGAAATAGCTCCATTTCCACCATTTCCCGCTTTTGCAATTATTTTTACATAGTCTGTAAACATTGTATTCTCCTTTTACATTTATTATTTAGAATATATACTAACGTTCTTTTTGAATATATTCTATTTTTTACATTTCATCAAAATAATCTAGTCTCATTGCCTTTTTTACTTTTTTCATCGTTTCTTTTGCAGTTTTTCTAGCTTTTTCAGTACCTTTTATCAACAATTCATCTACAAGTTCTGGTCTTTCTTCATAGTATTTTCTTTTTTCTCTTATTGGCTTTAAAAATTCTATTATATTATTTGCAAGCTCCTTTTTACAAGCTACACAGCCTCTTTTACCAGCTCTGCACTCTTCGCAAACTTTTTTGCAATCTTCTTTACTGGTAAATAAATTGTGGTAGTATGCAACCATACATACATCTGGGTTTCCTTTATCATCCTTTCTAATTCTGTTTGGATCTGTAACAGCACTCATAACCTTTTTAGTTATTTCTTCTGGAGTATCAGAAAGATAAATGGCATTTCCTAAAGACTTACCCATTTTTTCGTTTCCATCTAGACCTTTAATCCTCTTCGCGCTTGATAAAACAGCCTCTGGCTCTGTTAAAACCTCTCCATAAATACTATTAAATTTCCTTACAATTTCTCTACATTGCTCTATTAGTGGAAGTTGGTCTTCTCCAACTGGTACTATTTTACCCTCAAAAGCAGTTATATCTGCTGCTTGACTTACAGGATAACCTAAAAAACCATAAGTAACACTCTCGCCAAAAAGCTCTCTTTTCTGTGCTATTTCAGTCTTTACAGTAGGGTTTCTCTCAAGCCTTGCTATAGTAACCAAATTAGAATAAAATACTGTAAGCTCTGCTACTTCTGGTATCATAGATTGAATATATATAGTAGTTTTTTCTGGGTCAATTCCAACAGATAAATAGTCTAACATAACTTCACGTACATTCTTTCTTACCTTTTCTGGATTATTAAAATTATCTGTTAAAGCTTGAACATCAGCAATTAATATATATGGGTCATATTCACCTAAATTTTGCATCTCTACTCTAGTTTTTAATGAACCAAAATAATGCCCAATATGTAATCTTCCTGTTGGTCTATCTCCTGTTAAAATTCTTTTCTTTTCCATAAAATTCCTCCTTGTCACTTTGGCACTTTGGTGCCTGTCACAAAAGTGCCATTTGGCACTTTTAGGGACAGGTCTGTTTGAGACAACTCTGTCCTATTTAGACCTGTCCCCAAACCCGACACCCAAACCCGACATTATTTTCCTTTTACCTTGCCCTTAATTCCTAGTGTAATAAAGTAAATTGCTCCTGATATTATTACTATCATAGGACCTGTTGGTATATTATAATAGTATGATATTATTAAACCTGCTACTCCTGAAAATAGAGAAAATATTATTGCATATAAATGGTACCATCTCATATCTTTTGCAATATTTCTACTTGATGCAGCTGGTAAAATTAGTAATGAATTTATAAGTAGTATACCAATCCATCTTATTGAAATCATTACTACTATAGCAATTAGCACGACAAATATATTGTCTATTTTTTTCGTTTTTACTCCTTTACTTTTAGCTAGTGTAGTATTAATACTTATTAAATGTAATTTGTTAAATGTAAAGTACCAAAATACTAATACTACTATTGCAATTAAAAATACATATATTATTTCTGTATCTGTAATGCTTAATATGTCTCCAACTAGATAACTAGAATATCCATTAAAGTTTCCTGTTTGTGCTAAAATTGCCAGTCCTATTGCTATTGCAATTGATGAAAATACACTAATTATTGTGTCTGCACCATAAGTTGTTTTATTTTTTACATAATTTAGTAAAAGTGCAAATCCTATTGCAAATATTATCATACCAATGTTTAAATTACTTATGCCTAGTAGGCTTCCGGATAGCAATTCCTGTTAATGCTGAATGCCCAAGAGCATCAGAGAAAAATGCCATTTTGTTATTTACTATCATTGTTCCCAATATTGCAAATATTGGTGATATTAAAATTATAGCAAGTAAAGCATTTTTCATAAATTCATAGTTTATAAATTCAAATGGCAATATTACTTCTAATATACTATCTATTACTTCCATCTCTTCCTCATTTCTTTTTATTATATTTTCTTATATATCAAATTTAATTATTTTAGATTAATTATTAAATCTTTACAAACCCTCATTCTATTTTACATTCATTTCATATGAATATTATCCTTTAAATTTCCATTAAGACAACTCTCCAAACCTATTTTTAAATTCAAGGCTTTTAAAAACATCGTCTGGTGTTCCCTCTTTTATAACTTCTTTGTCTAGCAAAATTACTTTGTCTGCATATTTTTTAGCTAGGTCTAAATCATGTGATACTAATATTATTGACATATCGTATTCTGATTTTAATTTACTTATAATTTTATAAAATTCTTTTATTCCATTTCTATCAATGCCTGATACTGGCTCATCTAGTATAAGCAAATTTGGTGTAGGTTTTGTAGCTATTGCTATAAGTACTCTTTGCAGTTCTCCACCTGATAAGTCTCCAATGCTTTTATCTATTAATGCATCTGCACCAAAAATTTTTAGATGTTCTTTTACTTCATCATATATTTTATTATCTTTTCTTAAGAATACTGGAATATGTGTAATACATGATGCAAAAAGGTCGTAAACAGTTGTAGGCATATGCCTTTCTATATTGATGCTTTGTGGAACATATCCTATTTTTATTTTCTTAGTAACATTATCTTTTTGGTCTACAAATACAATATTGCCTGTATGCTCTATTTCTCCCAAAATTGCTTTAAGCAATGTACTTTTTCCTGCACCATTTCTCCCTATAATAACAGTTAATTCTCCACAATGAATATGAATATTAACGTCTTTTAATATTACATCTTTTCCTATTTTAACTCCAATATTATTTATTTTTGTACAGTGTAATCCACAAGCTTTCTCCATACACACCTCCGGCTTTTAATTAGCACTCTTTAATATTTCTATATTTTCTTTCATTGCATTTATATATGCATCTTTATCTAAGTTACCTGTTAAACCAGAATTTAACACATATATTTCTGCATCTGTTTCATTTGCTATTGTTTCAGCATTAGCTCTATTATCGTTTTTATCAATAATGATAATTTTTATATCTTGAGAATTCGCAATATCTATTATATTTCTCAATGTTTCTGCAGACATCGTACTTTCTTCGTGATCAGTTTGAATGCTTGTAAGTTGAAGCCCAATATCTTTTGCCATATATTCGAATGCTTCGTTTAAGCATATAGCCCTCTCATCCTTTAGATCTTCTAATTGATTATTAAATTCATTTTTTAGTCTATTAAGTTTTGCAATATATGCTCTTCTGTTAGCTTCATATATATCCTCGTTTTCTGGATCAAGTCTTTTTAATTCTATCGCTACTGTTTGTACTTGTTCAAGGTAATTATCTATACTTGTCCAAATATGAGGATTTGTTTCGTTTTCATGAGAAATAGGATTTTCTATGCTTACACTAGAATCAATTACATCCATATCTTGATTGGCTTCAATTAACTTACCTATAAAACTTTCCATTCCTAATCCATTGGAGATAAAAATGTCAGCATTTTCTACCTTTTTAATATCCTCCGTTTTTAAAGTATAATCATGCAAACATCCAACGTTTACATCTGTCATATTTGTAAGTTCAACATTACTTGCTCCGTCCACTAAATTTTCTGCTATTACATACATAGGATAAAATGACGTAACTATTTTGGTAATGCCATCATCTTGGTTTACATTTTTGTTTCTATTTATATTTAATATTCCAATTACAGTAATTAGAATCAATACCACAATTGCTATTGCAATATATTTTATATATTTTGAATACTTTGCATCTAATTCTTCTTCTGACATTGCTTCTTCACTTTTCTTTTCTAGCTTTGCTTTTTCATTTTTCTTTTTTGACTCTGCTTCTTTATTTTTCTTTTCTAGCTTTGCTTTCTCGTTTTCATTTTCATTTGACATAGATTATCTCCTTTTTTTCTTAAATCCTACAATATAATAATACCATTTTTTGTATAATATTTCAACATTTATATAACATGGACTAAAGTTTTTTTGCCAAAAAATATAAGTGCATGAAGCTACAATAAATTAAACCAATAACTTATTATAACTAAATTACACTTATATTTCTATTTATGTTTAATTAACAACTTCCATTTCTATTATTCAGCTGTATATGGTAATACAGCTATTTGTCTTGCTCTTTTTACTGCTAGTGTTATATCTCTTTGATGTTTTGCACAAGCTCCTGTTGCTCTTCTTGGAAGTATTTTACCTTTATCATTAACAAATTTTCTTATTTGATCAGCATTTTTATAATCTAATACTAAATCTTTATCTGCACATAAAGGACATACTTTCTTTCTCATTTTTCTAAATTTTGGATTATAATCGCTATCAGAATTATTATTTCTATTATTTCTTCTATTCTTTTTGTTGTCTGCCATTTAACTCTACCCCCTTCGTCTAAACTTTCTATAATCTACTTTTTTCTTATACATTAAAATGGTAAATCGTCTCCTGAAGAAATCTCAAAGTCTGAATTTCCACTAGGATTTGGCATTGCTCCAAATGTAGCATCGAAATTTGTAGAAGTTCCTTCTGTATCTCTTTTGCTATCTGCAAAATATGCCTCTTCTGCAACAACTTCTGTTACATAATGCTTTTGTCCTTGGTCATCATCCCAAGTTCTAGTTTGTATTCTACCTGTTATAGCAACTTGTTGACCTTTTTTGTAATATTTGCTACAAAATTCTCCAAGTTTTCCCCAAGCAACTACATTTATAAAGTCTGCTTGTCTTTCTTCTCCTTGTCTTACAAATCTTCTATTAACTGCTAGACTGAAAGAAGCTACAAGTGTATTGCTTGTTTGTGTATACCTAACTTCTGGATCTCTAGTTAATCTTCCCATTAAAATTACTTTGTTCATATTTTACACCTTTTACCTTTCTTAAGGCCCCCGAATGGGTTATAGTATTTTATTACTATTTTTTTACAACTATGAATTTGATTATTTCATCAGTGATTCTATAGTTTCTTTCAAGTTCTGCAATTAGTTTTGGATTAGCTTCAAAGTCGTATACTACATAGTATCCTTCTTTGTTTTTGTTAATTTCATAAGCTAATTTTTTCTTTCCTAATTCATTAACTTGTTCTACTTTTCCGTCAGTGTTAATTAGTTTTTGGAATCTTTCAATTAACTCTTTTAAAGTATTTTCCTCAACATTAGGATTAACAATGACAACACTTTCGTATTTGTTCATTCTTTTACACCTCCTCATGGATATATAACCTATGAACTAGTCATAAGTAAGGATTAAAAAATAGCAACGCTATTTTTCTAACGCTACTATTCTATCATCTATTTGTAAAAAAATCAAGTAAATTTTGGTAATTTTACATAATTTTTATTGCTAGTAAATTTACAAAGTAACTTCCAAATGTAATATATAAATCTTGAAATAAACTTTACACAAAGCAAAATTTGTAA